>NZ_JANODC010000151.1:0-14401 GCF_031412495.1 Rhizobacter sp.
TGCCGATGTCGAACGCCGGGATGAGGAGGCCGGGCAAGGCCCCCTTGCCGCTCACCGAGAGCCACCAGAAACCGAGGTTGCTCGCCGTCTGCAGCAGGCCGAACAGCATGAGCGAACGCCAGAGGCCGAGCTTGAGCATCAACGCGCCGCCGAGGAGCGCGCCGCCGATCGTCAGCCAGAGGCCGATCACCTTGTTGACCACGCCGACCTCGGCCGGCCCGTAGGCCATGCCCTGGAGCAGGAACGGCGTCATCAGCGAGCCGGCGAACGCGTCGCCGAGCTTGTACAGGACGATGAAGGCGAGGAATGCGGCGGCGCCGGGCTGGACGAAGTAATCGCGCAGGCCGCCGAGGAGGGTGTCGAAGCGGGCCGCGCGGGCCGCCCAGGCGGCCAGCGGCAGGGTCACGGCGATGCCGACGCCGAGCACCGCGAGATCGATCCAGCCGCCGGCGCCGGATGGCGCCACCGCCGCGCCGCGCCAGGCAGCAGCCACGGCCTCGATCGCGGCCCGGCCGAGCCGGTCGCTGACGACGAAGCCGACGCCGACCGCGGCAGCGACGGCAAGGAAGCCGATCAGGTCGTTGCGGGCGACGCTGGTCGGCGCGGCGGCCGACGGCAGGCGTGGCAGCAGCGTCGCCGAGACGACGGCGGCGCCGGCCATCAGCATCGCCATCACGCGGTAGACCTCGGGCCACGACCAGCCGCCGCCCTGCGCCGGGTCGACCCAGATCAGGGTGATGCCGCCCGAGAGGATCATCGCCAGCCGGTAGCCGAGGACGTTGACCGACGAGCCGAGGCCGCGCTCGGCGCTGGCGAGCAGGTCGGTCCGGTAGGCGTCGACCACCACGTCCTGCGACGCCGACATGAAGGCGACCAGGCCGGCCAGCAGCGCGAAGGCGCGGATCGCGCCGGCGGGCGGCGTCGCCGCCATCCAGAACAGGGCCGCGGCGAGGCCGAGCTGGGTCAGGACGAGCCAGCCGCGCCGGCGCCCCAGCCAGGGCAGCTCGAAGCGGTCCATCAGCGGCGCCCACAGGAACTTGAAGGTGTAGGGCAGGCCGACCAGGCTCAGGAAGCCGATCGTCGCCAGGCCCACGCCCTCGGCGCCGAGCCAGGCCTGCATGGCCTGGCCGGTGAGGGCGAGCGGCAGGCCCGAGGCGAAGCCGAGCACGGTGACCGCCGCCAGCCGATGCAGGGACGCGGCATCGAGGCGCGTCGCGGTGGCCGCACGGCCAGCCGGGAATGTCATCGCCCGAGTCTAGGGAGCGGCCATCGTGAATACCGCACTCGCGCCGAGTGCAGTGCGCACTCGGCACGCGCGCTCGGCTTTCCTACATTGACCCTGCCTGCCGCTCTGCGACGGCAGCCCGAGTCCCCGGGTCGAAGCCATCCATCACCGCCAAGGAGTTCATCATGATTGCCCGTCCCTCCGTCTTCGTCTCGATCGCCCTGGCCGCGCTCGCCTCGGCCTGGGCCGCCCCGCACGCCTCTGCCTCGGACCCCGGCCCGACCCGCGCCGACGTGCGGGCTGCCGTGATCGAAGCCCGTGCCGCCGGCGAGCTGATGCCCGCCGGCGAAAGGTCCTTCGTCCTCGCCACCGGGCCCGGCACCGCCGACCGCGCCACCGTGAAGGCCGCCGTGCTGCAGGCCAGCGCCGATGGCGAGCTGGTGCGGGCCGGCGACCGGCCGACGCCGTCCGTCGCCGCCAGGTCGCTTCGCGCCCGTGCCGACGTCAAGGACGAAGTCATGCTGGCGAAGGCCGGCAACGCCCTGATCCCGGCCGGCGAACGCCTGAGCTCGTTCGAGCCGGCGAGCGTCCCGGCGCGCGCGTACCGGCCGCAGGTCGAGAGGACGGCGTCGGCGCGCCGCTGAGCACGGCACCGCCGATCCATCGCCGACAATCGGCGCATGGCCCGCTCCCCGGCGAAAGCAACGCCCCGCGCCTTCTCCAGCACCCAGTTCCGCGCCGCGCTCGGCACCTTCGCGACGGGCGTCACCATCGTGACGGCGCGCGATGCGGCCGGGCTGCCGGTGGGCATCACCGCCAACTCGTTCGCCTCGGTGTCGCTCGACCCGCCGCTGGTGCTGTGGAGCCTGGCCCGGGTCGCCGGCACGATGCCGGTCTTCGAGCAGGGCTCGCACTACGCCATCAACATCCTCGCCTCCGACCAGCACGACCTGGCGACGCGCTTCGCCAGCCGCTCGATCGACCGCTTCGCCGGCGTGCCGTTCAGAGAGGGGCGCGGCGGGGCGCCGGTGCTCGAAGGCACGGCCGCGGCCTTCGAGTGCTTCAACCGCAGCCGCTACGAGGAGGGCGACCACGTCATCTTCGTCGGCGAGGTCGAGCACTGCGAGCGGCGCGACGGCGCGCAGCCGCTCATCTTCCACGGCGGCCGCTACTTCACCGAGCTGCCGCTCTGATCGGGCGCTCCCGGGCGAGGCGGCGCGAGCCCGCCCAGGTAGGCGCGCACCGGCGCGTCGGCGACGAGCGCAGCGAACGACTCGGCGAAGCTCAGCCGGCCGGCCTTGACGAAGATGAAGCGTTCGCAGCACTCGCGCAGGATGTCCAGGTGCACGGGCTCGTTCGGATGCAGGCAGAGGAAGACGAGGCGGTCACGGGCGCGCAGCGTCCGGAAGAAGTCGAGCATGAAGCCGATGTAGCCGTCCTGGGTGTTGAACTGAGGCTCGTCGAAGAGGTGAACGCGCGGCGAATCGGTCGCGGCGCGGGCCATGGTCGCCTCGGGACGGGTGCGCCGGAACGAGCGGACCTGGTAGGACTGGTGGTAGTGGATGGCGACGCGGTCGCGCTCGCCGTAGCGCACGGCGTGGATGTCCTGGCCGCCGACGATCACGCGGCCGGCGCTCGGCACGTTGCTGCCGGTGATCAGCTCGAAGAGTGTCGTCTTGCCGGAGCCGTTCGGCCCCATCACGCCGATCACGCCCGGCCCGTCGATGCGGAAGTCGGCCTCGAGCGAAAACGTCATTTGCCGGCGCATCAGCCCGCGCGTGTAGCGCTTGGCGAGCCGGTCGACGTGGAGCAGCGGCGGCATCGTCATGCGCCCAGCAGCTCGACGCGCCGCGATGCGTCGTCGCGCAGCGCACCGGCCGCGCCGCGGTGCACGACGCGGCCGCGGTCGAGGACGTAGACGGTGTCGGCGACCGCCAGCGCGCTCTGCACGTTCTGCTCGACGAGGAGGACGGCGATGCCTTCTTCCTTCAGCCGCGTGATCGTCCTCATCACGTCCTGCACCACCTTCGGCGCCAGACCCTGGCTCGGCTCGTCGAAGAGGACGAGGCCCGGCGAGCCGAGCAGGGCACGCGAGATGGCGACCATCTGCATCTCGCCGCCGGAGAGGTTCTCGCACTCGCGGTGCTGCAGGTACTCGAGGGCGCTGAAGATCTCGAAGCACTCCTTCTCGCGCCAGGCCCGGAAGCGCGTCTTCTTGCGGGCGATCGACAGGTTGCGCGCGACGGTGAGGGTCGGGAAGATGCGGCGGTCGTCGGGCACCCAGCCGACGCCGGCGCGGGCGATCTCGTGCGTCGGCGCGCGGGTGACGTCGCGGCCGTCGAAGCGGACGCTGCCGCGGCGCGCCGGCGTCAGGCCGAGCACGGAGCGCAGCAGCGTCGTCTTGCCGGCGCCGTTCGGGCCGAGCAGGGCGACCACCTCGCCGCCGGCGACCTCGAGCGACACGTCGAACAGCACCTGCGTGTCGCCGTAGAAGGTCTCGACCCGCTCGAGCGCCAGCATCACGCCTCCCCCAGGCTCGATCGCCGCACCCACGGGTTCTCGCGCAGCTCCGCCGGCGTGCCGGCGGCGATCACCTGGCCCCAGTGCAGCACCGACACGGTGTCGGCGAGGCGGAACAAGAAGCGCATGTCGTGCTCGATGATCACGATCGTGAGAAGCCGCTTGAGCTCGCCGATGAGCTCGGCCAGGCGGGCGGTTCCTTCGCTGCCGAGGCCGGCCGTCGGCTCGTCGAGGAAGAGCAGGCGCGGCTCGGCGGCGAGCGCGACGGCGATCTCGAGAGCCCGCCGTTCGCCGTAGGACAGGCCTTTCGCCTGGACGTGCTCCTTGCCGGCAAGACCGACCCGCGCCAGCACCGAGGCCGCCTGCTGCTCCGCGGCCGAGTCGGTGCGCAGGTCGCGCCAGGCGTTGAAGCCCTGGCGACGCACGCGCGGCAGGGCGATGACGACGTTGTCGAGCGCGCTGTCGTCGTCGAACAGGTTCATGACCTGGAACGAGCGCGAGATGCCCTGCTCGGCGATGCGCCGCGGCGGCAGGCCCGTGATGTCGACGCCGGCGAAGCGGACGCGGCCGGCATCGGGGGCGTGGCGGCCGGTCAGCACGTTGAAGCAGGTCGTCTTGCCGGCGCCGTTGGGGCCCATGATTCCCGACAGCCGCCCCTCCTCGAAGGTCAGGCTCAGGTCCTGCAGGACGACCTGGTCGCCGAAGCGCTTGTGCAGGTGCGACGCTTCAAAGAGAGCCATGGGCGCCCAGCGTGGCAGGCCTTGCCGCAGGCTCCGCCGTCGACCCGGCGGCGCGGCGGACGCGACGTGCATCGCGGGCGCGCATCGCGGCCTGCCAGATCCCGGCGATGCCTTCCGGCTTCCAGAGAACCATCGCGACGAACAGCAGGCCGTACCAGAGCAGCCAGGTCTCGGTGGCGGCGCCGAGCACGTCGCGGGCGAGGATGAAGAAGACGGCACCGATCGCCGGGCCCCAGAAGCTGACCAGGCCGCCGCCGATCAGCACCATCATCACGACGAAGCCCGACGAGTGCAGGCTCATCACGTTCGGATAGGCGGACTGCTGCGCCATCGCGAACATCGCGCCGGCGAGGCCGGCGAAGCCCGAAGCGATGACGAAGCTCAGCCACTTGTAGCGCCACACGTGGTAGCCGACGAAGGCGGCGCGCACCTCGTTCTGCCGGATCGCGGCGAGGACGCGCCCGAACGGCGAATGGACGAGCCGCCAGAGCACGACGAGAGCGACGGCAAAGACGCCGAGGCAAAAGTAGAAGAGCGACTGGTTCGGGCGCAGGCTCACCTCGGCGAAGCCGAACGAGGCGACCGGCCGGGCGATGTTCTGCAGGCCGTCCTCGCCGCCCGTGACGCTGTGCCACTTGACGGCGACGAACCAGAACACCTGGCCGAAGGCGATCGTCAGCAGCGCGAAGTAGATGCCGCGCTTGTGCGCGACGCAGGCGCCGACGATTGCCGCCAGCAGAAGCGTCACGAGCACGGCGCCAAAGAGGTCGAGCCACAGGTTGGCCGAGACGCGCTGCTGCAGCAGGCCGAAGGCATAGGCGCCGGCGCCGAAGAAGGCGCCGTGCCCGAACGACGGCAGGCCGGTCGTGCCGAGCATCAGGTTGTAGCCCAGCGCGAACAGCATCCAGATCATGACCTCGAGGGCGAGGTACTGATAGAGCCCGACGCGCGCCAGCCAGAGCGGCGTGGTCGCCAGGACCAGCAGCAGCACGAGCATCGGCAGGGGCAGGAAGCCGGCGCGGGCCGGTGCGGTGGGCATGGTCGGGAAACGACGGTGGACAGAAAGAAATGTACGTTCTAGTATTCCTCTCATCAAGAACTTTTGTTCTAACCAGCGACATTTGCCGTGACCGCACGTCCGAGCAGCTTCGAGGAACTGAAGGAGGCGATCACGCGCGCCTATCCGACCCTGTCGCCGCAGCTGCAGCGCATCTCGCGCTTCGCGCTCGAGAAGCCGCACGACCTGGCGCTCGGCACCGTCGCCGCCGTCGCCGCGGCCAGCGCGGTGCAGCCGTCGTCGATGATCCGCTTCGCCAACGCGCTCGGCTTCAGCGGCTTCTCGCAGATGCAGCAGCTGTTCCAGAGCCATCTCGTGGAGCGCAGCGCGCCCTACCGCGAGCGCATCGCCCAGATGCGCCGGAGCGGCGGCGGCGCGGACGACAGCGGCGTCCTGCACCGTTTCGTCGGCGAGGCCATCGGCGAGCTGCAGCAGCTCGAGGAGCACGTCGATGCAGCGCGCCTGGTAGGCGCGGCGCACCTGCTCGCCGCCGCGCCGCAGATCCACGTCCTCGCGCAGCGGCGCGCCTTCCCGGTCGCCTGCTACCTCGCCTACGCGCTCAGCCAGCTCGAGCTGCGCGCGCATCTTCTCGATGGCCTGGGCGGCATGCTGAACGAGTTCACGCAGGTAATCCGCCCCGGCGACGCGCTTCTCGTGGCCAGCTTCCGCAACTACACGCCGGTCGTGGCGGAGACGGCGCTCGCCTGCCGCGCCCGTGGCGTGTCGGTGGTCGCCATCACCGACGGCCCCCTGTCGCCGCTGAAGCCCGCGGCGGACATCTGCTTCGAGCTCGGCGACGATTCCAGCAAGCCGTTCCGTTCGCTGGTCGGGCCGCTGTGCCTGGCGCAGGCGCTCGTCGTCAGCATCGGCCAGCAGCTGCCGGCCAAGACGCCGTCGGCGCGTCCCCGGCGGCTGCGCAAGGCGAACGGTCGATGAACACCGCTGCCGCGTCCGTGCCTGCACCCGCCGCGGCGGCCCGCCCGATCGACGTCGTCTGCATGGGCCGCGCCGCGGTCGACCTCTACGGCGAGCAGGTCGGCGGCCGCCTCGAGGACATGCGCTCGTTCGCGAAGTACCTCGGCGGCTCGCCGGCCAACACCGCCGTCGGCGTCGCCCGGCTCGGCCTGAAGCCGGCGATGCTCACCCGCGTCGGCGACGAGCACAACGGCCGCTTCGTCCGCGAGCGGCTGGCCGCCGAAGGCGTCGACGTGAGCCAGGTCCGGACCGACCCGAAGCGCCTCACCGCCCTCGTCTTCCTCGGCATCCGCGACCGCGACACGTTCCCGCTCCTGTTCTACCGCGACGACTGCGCCGACATGGGCCTGGAGGCGGGCGATGTCGAGCCGTCCTGCATCGCCTCGGCGAGCGCGCTGCTGCTCTCGGGCACGCACCTGTCGCGGCCGGGCACGCTCGCCGCCTGCGCGCGCGCCATCGCGCTCGCCCAGGGCGGCGGCACGCGCGTCGTCCTCGACATCGACTACCGGCCCGTGCTCTGGGGCCTGACCGCGCCGGGCCTCGGCGAGCAGCGCTACGTCGAGTCGGCGGCGGTGAGCCGGCAGCTGCAGGGCGTCGTGCCCGCGTGCGACCTGATCGTCGGCACCGAGGAAGAGATCTGCATCGCCGGCGGCTCGCCCGACACCCTGACCGCGCTGCGCCGCCTGCGCGAGCTGACGCGCGCGACCCTGGTCCTCAAGCGGGGGCCGATGGGCTGCATCGTCTTCGCCGCGGCGATTCCGGCTGCGCTCGACGACGGTCTCGGCGGGCCGGGCTTTCCGGTCGAGGTCTTCAACGTCCTCGGCGCCGGCGACGCCTTCATGGCCGGCTTCCTGCGCGGCTGGTTGCGCGACGAGCCGCTCGCCACCTGCTGCGCCTGGGCCAATGCCTGCGGCGCGCTGGTCGTGTCGCGGCACGGCTGCGCGCCGGCGATGCCGAGCTGGACCGAGCTGCAGCACTTCCTCGCGCACGGCTCGCCGCAGCGGGCCCTGCGCCACGACGCCGACCTCGAGCACCTGCACCGCGTCACGACGCGCCTGCGCGAGTACCCGGAGCTGGCCGTGCTCGCCTTCGACCACCGCGTGCAGCTGGAGGACATCGCCCGCGACGCGGGCCCGCCGGCCGGCGACGCCGACACCGGGGCGCGCATCGCCCGCTTCTAGGGCCTGCTCGCCGCGGGCGCGCGGCTCGGCGCGGCGACGCTGCCGGCCGGCCTGGGCGCCGGCATCATCGTCGACGATCGCTACGGCGAGGACGTGCTGCCCGCGCACACGGGCGGCAGCTGCTGGGTCGCGCGGCCGGTCGAGCGGCCCGGCTCGCGCCCGCTCGCCTTCGAAGCGGGCGACGGCCTGGCGCTCGCCCTGCGCGAGTGGCCCACCGAGCACCTGGCCAAGTGCCTCGTCAACCACCACCCCGATGATCCGGCGCCGCTGCGCGAGGCGCAGATGGCGCAATTGCGCACGCTGCAGCAGGCCTGCATCGGCACCGACCGCGAGTTCCTGGTCGAGGTCATTCCGCCGCGCGAGCTGCCGGCCGCAGCCGACACCCTGGCGCGGGCGCTGGCGCAGATCTACGCCGCCGGCGTGCGGCCCGACTGGTGGAAGCTGCCGCCGCCGGCCGACGCGCGCGCCTGGCAGCTGCTGGACGACTGCATCGAGGCGCACGACCCGCACTGCCGCGGCATCCTGCTGCTCGGCATGGAGGCGAGCGAGGCGGCACTGTCCGACAGCTTCGCGCTGGCGGCGCCGCACGCGCGCTGCAAGGGCTTCGCCGTGGGTCGCTCGATCTTCGCGGAGGCGGCCGTCGCCTGGTTCGCCGGACGCATGGCCGACGAGGCGGTGATCGCCGCCGTCGCCGATCGCTACGGCCGCCTCGTCCGCCTCTGGCAGCGGGCACGCGAGGACGCGCGGACCGCCGCGCACCCACTTCTGGAGAACACCGCATGACCACCAGGATCGGCTTCATCGGCATCGGCATGATGGGCCACGGCATGGCCAAGAACCTGCTCGCCAAGGGCTACCCGCTCACCTTCAAGGCCCATCGCAACCGCGAGCGCCTGGGCGACCTGCTCGGGGCCGGCGCCGTCGAGACGGCGACCGATGCCGAGGTGGCGCGACAGAGCGACATCGTCTTCATCTGCGTCTCGAGCTCGCCGCAGATCGAGGCCATCGTCTGGGGCGCCGACGGGCTGGCGCAGGCGGCGCGGCCCGGGCTCGTGATCGTCGACACGTCGACGGCCGAGCCGTCGTCGACCGAGCGCATCCGGGCCGACCTCGGCAGCCGCGGCACCCGCTACATCGACGCGCCGCTGGCCCGCACGCCGAAGGAGGCCGAGGAGGGCCGCCTCAACACGATGGTCGGCGCGGAGCCGGCCGACTTCGAGATGCTGAAGCCGGTGCTGCAGGCCTTCTGCGAGAACGTGTTCCACGTCGGACCGCCGGGCACCGGCCATGTGCTGAAGCTGATCAACAACATGCTCGCCATGACGGCGGCGGCGTCGATCGCCGAGGCCGCCGCGGTGGCCGCCAAGAGCGGCCTGCCGCTGACCAAGCTGTTCGAGGTGGTGAGCGCCGGCGGCGTCAACTCCGGCATCTTCCAGATGATGTTCGGCAGGATGCTGCAGGGCGATCTCGGCGGCCTGAAGTTCGCCATCGCCAACGCGCAAAAGGACCTGCGCTACTACACCCACCTGGCCGAATCGCTGCCGGTGCCGAGCTTCGTCGCCGAGGCGGCGCACCAGAGCTTCGTGCAGGCCAGCAACCTCGGCTATGGCGAGCGCTACATCGCCTCGCTGTTCGAGGCCCAGGAGCTGACGGCGAAGGTCAGGATCATCCCGCGCCCCGGCTGAAGCCGGCCGCGTCCACCCGACGGCGCCACGAAGCGCCGCGTCACATCAACGAACGGAGACGACCATGAGCAGCGATTCACGAGGCAAGGACAGCCAGGCACGCAATGCCGCGCGGCGCAAGCTTCTCAGGACCTCGGCACTCGCCGTCGCCGGTGCCGGCCTCTACGGCGTGGCGCCGTTCTACGGACCGTGGAAGACGAACCGCGCCTGGGCCCAGTCGGCCCAGAAGAAGCCCCTCGTCATCGGCCTGACCATGGACGCGAGCGGCCAGTACGCAGCCTCCGGCGCCGACGAGCGGCTCGGCGCCATGATGGCCATCAAGGAGTTCAACGCCAAAGGGGGTGTCCTCGGCCGGACGATCGAGGCGATCCACATGGACACCGAGACGACGCCAGCCACCGGAACGCGCATCGCGGAGCGGATGATCACCCGCAACGAGGCGGCGTTCCTGATCGGCGCCGTCCACTCGGGCGTCGCCAACGCGATCTCGCAGGTGGCGCAGAAATACGGCTGCGTCTACCTCAACACCAATTCGAGCTCGCCGACCGAGGCCGGCAAGGACTGCCACCGCGTCAAGTTCGTCTGGGACGGCAACGGCACCAACTTCTCGCACGCCATCGTCAAGAACGCGATGCGCGTCAACGGCAGGAACTGGCTGCTCCTGACCAACGACTACGTCTGGGGCCACACGACCTCGAAGGCGACGCGGGCGATCATCGAGGCCAACGGCGGCAAGGTCGTCGACGAGCTGCTCGTGCCGCAGAACACGCGCGACTTCGCCTCCTACCTGCTCAAGATCCAGCAGATCAAGCCCGACGTGGTCGCAACCGCGGTCGGCGGCGACGACATCAAGTCGCTGCGCCAGCAGGTGGTGCAGTCGAAGATGAACATGAAGCCGGCCTGGATCAACAACCAGCAGGACTGGCCCGACGTCTACGGCCTCGGCCCGGACGCGATCTTCGGCGTGTTCGGCACCAACTGGTACTGGAAGCTCGACCTGCCCGGCGTCCCCGAATTCGTCGCTGCCTACCAGAAGCAGTACCCGGGCATCGCCATCAAGACGCCGGGCAACGTCTACTACAACGGCTACATGGCGACGCGCGAGCTGCTGAAGGCGGTCGAGCGGGCCGGCACGACGAACAACCTGAAGGTGATCCAGGAGCTCGAGACCCTGAAGGTCTCGGCACGCGACCGCATGCAGCACCACGACGCGTACATGAACCCGGCCACGCACCAGATGCAGCAGACCATCTACATGGCGAGCTACAACGACAAGCCGACCGAGAAGGACGACATCTACCGCATCCTCGCCCAGGTGTCGCCGCAGGACGTCGAGGACAAGGAGGCGGCCGGCGCCTGCAAGCTGGAGACGATGGCGGCAACGCCGAGCTACGAGCAGTGAGCGGCAAGCCGTGAGTGCCGTGCAGCAGCTCCTGCCCCACCTCGTCAACGGGGTGTCGCTGGGGCTGCTGTTCGCGCTGATCGCGCTCGGCTTCATGCTGATCGTCGGCGTCATGGAAACGATCAACCTGGCGCACGGGTCGCTGTTCGCGCTCGGCATGTACTTCGCGATCTTCGCGATCACGCCGCAGCTGGGCTGGTTCCCGGAGCTGCAGGCCGCCTACCTGGCGCTGCCGCTCGGCACCCGCTACGCGGTCGCGCTGCTTCTGGCGCCGATCCTGGTCGGCGTCTTCGGCATGGGCCTCGAGCTCTGCATGCGCCGCACCTACGGGCGCGACCCGCTCTACGGGCTGCTCCTGACCTTCGGCGCGGCGCTCGTCATCGAGGAACTGATCCGCGTCGTCTGGGGCTCGGGCGAGCAGCAAATGCCGGTGCCGGAGGCGCTCTCGGGGGCGGTCCTGGTCGGCGACCTCCTCTACTCGCGCTACCGCTTCTTCGCCGCCGGCTTCGCCATCGCGATGATCGGCCTGCTCTGGTTCTTCCTCGAGAAGACGCCCTACGGCTCGATCGTCAAGGCCGGCGCGCACGACAGCGAGATGGTGCGCGCGCTCGGCATCAACCTGTCGCGCCTGCGCCTCATGGTGTTCGCCCTCGGCGTCGGCCTGGCGGCGATCGCCGGCGTGGTGATGGCGCCGATCTGGGGCGTGCGGCCGCAGGTCGGTGTCGACGCGGTGGTGCCGGCCTTCCTGATCATCGTCCTCGGCGGCGTCGGCAGCCTGTGGGGCGCCGTGGCCGCCGGGCTGCTCGTCGGGCTGGCGGTCGGCCTGACCGGCGCCTACGCTTCAGAATGGTCGCTGCTGTCGATGTACCTCCTGTTCATCGCCGTCGTCACCTTCCGCTCGCGCGGCCTCTTCGGCAAGAAAAGCATCCTCGACACATGACGAACCGACCGCTCGAAGGCAGGGTGGCGCTGGTGACCGGCGCCGCGGGCACCATGGGGCGTGCCGTCGTGCGCGCGCTGGTCGACGACGGCTGCCGGGTCGCCCTGGTCGACATCGCCGCCGAGCCCTTGCGCGCGCAGGTGTGCGACCTGGGCGACCGCGTCCTCGCCGTGGTCTGCGACATCGCCGACGCCGGCGCGGTGACGGCGGCGCACGGCCGCGTCGTGCAGGCGTTCGGCGAGGTCGACATCCTCGTCAACAACGCCGGCATCCTCTCCAACAACAAGCTGGAAGCGACCAGCGTCGAGGAGTGGCGGCGCGTCCTCGGCGCCAACCTCGACGGCGCCTTCTACTGGGCGCAGGCGGTGGTGCCGGCGATGAAGGCGCGCCGATGGGGCCGCATCGTCAACACGGGCTCGCTCGCCGCCAAGACCGGCGGCCTCACCGCGGGCACTGCCTACGCCGTGTCCAAGGGTGCGCTGGGCGCGCTCACCTTCTCGCTCGCGCGCGAGCTGGCGGCGCACGGCGTCACCGCCAACGCCATCGCGCCGGCCTACGTGCGGACGCCGATGGTCACCGAGCAGCTGAACGAGGCGCAGCGGCAGTCGCTGCTGCGCCAGATCCCGGTCGGCCGCTTCTGCGAGCCCGAGGAGTTCGCGCACGCGGTGCGTTTCCTCGCCTCGCCGCTCTCGGGCTTCATCACCGGCGAGATCCTCGATCTCAACGGCGGCCTGGTGATGGACTGACGCCGACGAGCGGCCCATGCCTGAACCCGTTGCACCCAGGCCGGACTACGCCACGACGCTCGCGGGCCGGGCCAGCCTCGCCGGCCGCGTCGCCTTCGTGCCCGGCGGCTACGGCGGCATCGGCGAAGCGATCGCCTGGGGGCTGGCCCTGGCCGGTGCGCGGGTCGCGGTCGCCGGCCGCAGCGCGGACCGGGCCGAAGCGCTCGCCGGGGCGCTGCGCCGTGCCGGCCACGACGCGATCGGCTTCGCCATGGACGCGCACGCCGCCGCGTCGATCGCGACCGCGGTCGACGCGGTGGCCACGCGCTTCGGCGGGCTCGACCTGCTCGTCAACTGCGTCGGCATCCAGCGCGAGGAGCGCCTGGCCGAGGTGACCGAAGCCGCCTTCGACGAAGTCGTTCAGGTCAATCTCAAGGGCGCGATGTTCCTGGCCCAGGCCGCCGCCCGCCATCAGGCCGCCGCCGCCGCGGCCGGCCGCGCGCCGGGCCGGCAGGTCCATGTGCTCTCGGTGCGCGCCGTGCTCGGCATGCGCGATCGCGGCTACTCCGCCTACTGCGCGACCAAGGGTGCGCTCGTCATGCTCATCCGCCAGCACGCCGTCGAGCTGTCGGCGCACGGCATCACCGTCAACGGCGTCGCGCCGACGGTGGTGCGCGGCGAGATGGGCCGGCACTGGCTCGCCGACCCGGCCACGCGCGATCGCCTCCTCGCCCGCATCCCGCTCGGCCGCGTCGCCGAGCCGGAAGACGTGGTCGGCGCGGCCCTCTTCTTCTGCAGTCCGGCCGCGTCCTTCGTGACCGGCCAGGTCCTGTACGTCGACGGCGGCCTCACGGCCACTCAGTGATCCTTCACGACAACCCAGGAGACAAGTCATGGACAAGCGTCAACTGATCCGGATCCTCGCCGGCGGCGTCGTCGCCGCGGCGGCATTGCTCGCCGCGCCCGCGGAATCGGCGCAGGCGAAGGTGGTCTGGAAGGCCTCCGACGTGCACCCGCTCGGCTACCCGACGGTGGAGGCGATCCAGCGCATGGGCAAGAAGCTGGAGGCGCAGACGAACGGCCGCATCTCGATCCAGATGTACCCGTCGATGCAGCTCGGCGGCGAGAAGGAGATGATCGAGCAGGCGCAGGTCGGCGCGCTGCAGATCGCGCGCATCTCGGTCGGCGCCATGGGCCCGGTGGTCGACGACCTGAACGTCTTCAACCTGCCCTTCATCTTCCGCGACGAGAACCACATGCGCAAGGTGATCGACGGCGCGATCGGCGCCGAGCTGCTCGACAAGATCAATTCCAACCCGGCGTCGCGCATCGTCGCCCTCGGCTGGATGGACGCCGGCGTGCGCAACGTCTACGGCAAGAAGGCGGCGGCGACACCGGCCGACCTCAAGGGCCAGAAGATCCGGATGATGGGCAACCCGATCTTCGTCGAGACCATGAACGCGATGGGCGGCAGCGGCGTGGCGATGGGCTTCAACGAGCTCTACAGCGCCCTCGAGACCGGCGTCGTCGACGGCGCCGAGAACAACCCGCCGACCCTGCTGGCGCAGAACCACTACCAGATCAGCAAGGTCTACAGCCTGACCGGGCACCTGATCATTCCCGAGATCTTCATCTTCTCGAAGCGCACCTGGGACGGCCTGTCGGCCGAAGACCAGGCGATGCTGAAGAAGCTCTCGCGCGAGGCGCAGATGGAGCAGCGGCAGCTCTGGGACGAGAAGACGAAGACCGCCGAGACCGACCTCAAGGCCAAGGGCGTGAGCTTCGTCGTCGCCGACAAGGCGGCGTTCTACAAGGCGACGCAGCCGATCCGCGACAAGTACGGCGTCAAGTACGCCGCTCTGCTGAAGCGCATCCAGGACACCCAGTAAGCGCATGCGAGCCGCCTACGCCTCGGCGATGGAGCGGCTCTACCTCGCCTGCATCGTGGTCT
>NZ_JANODC010000152.1:0-6665 GCF_031412495.1 Rhizobacter sp.
GATCCTCGCCACCTACCGGGCGCAGAAGATCCGCCGCCTGGTCGCGCTGCGCGGCGACCTGCCGAGCGGCAGCGGAACCGCCGGCGAATTCCGCTACGCGAGCGAGCTGATCTCGTTCATCCGCGAGACGCAGGGCCGCGACTGGCTGATCGAGGTCGCCGCCTATCCCGAGTACCACCCGCAGCAGCGGTATGCGCGCCGCGACCTCGAGCACTTCGCCCGCAAGGTGAAGGCCGGCGCCGACTCGGCGATCACCCAGTTCTTCTTCAACCCCGACGCCTACTTCCACTTCGTCGACGAAGTGCGCGCGCTCGGCGTCGACGTACCCATCGTCGCCGGCATCATGCCGTTCCACAACTACGCCAAGATCGCCCAGTTCGCGGCCCGCGACGGCATCGAGATCCCGCGCTGGATCGCGCTGAAGATGGAAGGATTCATGGACGACACGGCGTCGATCCGGGCCTTCGGCATCGACGTGGTGGCGCGCCTGTGCGAGCGGCTGATCGCCGGTGGCGCACCGGGCCTGCACTTCTACACCCTGAACCAGTCGGGGCTGACGCTCGAGATCTGCCGTCGCCTCGCGACTCCCTGAGCGGCGGCTCAGGGCCGCTGCCACATCACGCCGTCTTCGGTCAGCAGGGCGTCTAGGGGCAGGTCGTCGGGCGACGAACGCAGCATCGGCAGGAAGCCATGCGTGTAGCTGACGCCGACGGTGACCGGGCGCGGCGACAGGGAACGCAGGGTCCGGTCGAAGAAACCGCCGCCGTAGCCGAGGCGAACGCCGCCGGGGCCGAAACCGAGGCACGGCACGATCAGCATCTCGGGCAGGAACTCGTCGGTGCCCTTGGGCTTGGGAATGTCGTAGGCGTCGAGCTCGGTCTCGCAGCCCGGGTACCAGACGTGGAAGCGGAGCGACTTCGTCTCGCGGTCGGCGACCGGCAGGCCGATCCGGCGCAGGCTGCCGTCACCTGCGCCCTCGGTCCAGCGGTAGAGCGCCGGCAGCGGATCGAACTCGCCCTTGATCGGCCAGTAGGCGCCGATCGATGTCTCGCGGCGGCCGATGAGCCAGGCGCGCAGGATCTGCTGCAGCTGGACGGCGCGCTCGAGCCGGTCAGGCAGCGCCTGCCGAGCCGCGACGAGCTTTTTCCGCAACGAGTCGCGGTCGCTCGCCTGCTTGTGATCGTCCATCCGGCCTCCTGGGGTGGCCGGCATTGTGCAAGAGGCTGCGCCAGCGCTCGAGGAGGCCGCGCGGCTCCCAGACGATGCGAGCCGGCGCGCCAGCCGCGTCCCACGCCTCGACGAGGATGTCGCCGGGCGGAACCCGGATGGCGTCGCCGGCGCGCAGGAAGTGGTCGTCCGGGTCGCCGCTGCGGGTGAGCCAGACCTGGCCGGCCTCGACGCGGAGCGTTCCGCCGTGGCTGCCAAGGTGGGAGGCGCCTTCGTAAAGGGACCAGGACTCTTGCGCTTTCATCATCGTCTCCTAGGCCAACCGACGCCGCTATGATGCTGCTTTCACCTGCAGGAATCCAATGAATTGCGCGCCGCGCATTGATGCTCAAAGCACATGAATGCACATTCAAGACGGCCACTCTCGCTGGGCAACCTCCGGGCCTTCGAGGCGGTCGCCCGGACGCTGAGCTTCAACGTCGCCGCGGACGAGCTGCACGTCACCCAGTCGGCGGTCAGCCGGCAGATCAAGGCCCTCGAGGAAGAGCTCGGCGCGCAGCTTTTCGTGCGCGGCACCCGCCACGTGCAGATCGCGCCGGACGGGCTCGTCCTGCTGCGCGCGGTCGGGCCGCTGCTAGGCAAGCTCGACGCCAGCGTGCAGCAGATCCGGCGCGCGCGCAGCCGGCAGCGCGTCAGCGTCACCACCTTCGCCTCCTTCGGGTCGCTGTGGCTACTGCCGCGCATCGAGGGCTTCCAGCGTCTGCATCCGGACATCGACATCCGCGTCTCGGCGCACGACGCGATCGCCGACCTGGACGATCCCGAGCTCGACCTCGCCCTGCGCTACATGCAGTCGGCGCCCGGCGCGCCCGGCGCCGTCCACCTCTTCGACGAGACGCTGACGCCGGTGGTCAGCCGCGGCCTGTGGGAACAGGTCCGCAGCGGCGCCGCGCCCGCCCTCTCCACCCCCGCCGACCTGGCCCGCCACACCCTTCTCGAGGAAGACGATGACCGGCCGAGCACCCAGTTCCTGAGCTGGCGACACTGGTTCGAGTGCCAGGGCCAGGCGCAGGCGCAGGCGGGCCGCTGGCTGTCGCTCAACTTCACCTACCAGCAGGTGCAGGCCGCCCTGGCCGGGCACGGCGTGGCGCTCGGCCGCGTCCCGCTCGTCTACGAGGCGATGCAGCGCGGCGAGCTGGTCGAGCCGTTCGGCGCGGCCGGGCGCATCGGCAGCCCCTTCTCGTACTGGATGCTCGTTGCCCCGGGCAGCCGCGCCCGGCCCGAGGTGCAGCAGTTCAGCGCCTGGATCGAGGCGCAAGCGGCCGCGACGCAGGCGGCCGTCGGCGAGATCCGCAGCGACTGCTGACGTTCGTCGGCTAGACCACGCCGCGCTCGGTGACGATGCAGGACAGGGTCACGTCGTGTCCCCGAGCCGCGAAGGTCGCCCGATCGATCTCGGCGAAAGACCAGGCGACGCCGACCGCGACCACGTGCGGATGCGCCGCCAGCCAACGGTCGTAGTAGCCGCCGCCGTAGCCGAGCCGGTGCCCTTCGCTCGTGAAGCCGACGCAGGGGACGACGACGACGTCAGGTAGCACGAGGGCTGGCTCGACGGAAGCGATGCCGCACTCGTCGACGAGCGTCGGCTCGGCGCCGTCCCAGCGGCGGAACTCCAGCGCGGGCGGATCGCGGCGTGCATATGGCAGGGCGCGCTGCACTTTCTGCAGCCCCTCGTTGGCAGCGAGCGCGACGGCTGCGTTAAATTCCGATCGCACGGGCCAGTAGAGCCCGAGGCACTCGGGCTCCAGCCGGACCAGGGTGTCGCGAAGATGGCCGGCCAGGGCGTCGGCGGCGGCGCCGAATGCGGCCGAGCCGACGAAGGCGTGCCGTTCGCCGAGCAGCCGGGCCCGCAAGGCCGGCCGCTCTGCAAGCGCAGGACTCGGCGGCGGGGGCGCGGTGTTCACGACTCGATCAGGACCTCAGTGACGACTTCAGCTCTTCCCGATTCAGTATATGGGTCGCCCCTGCGCCGCGCGCCGGCGCGGGCCGGGGGCACCGCGCCGTTTCCGATGCTCGCGGCGCTCCTCGCCGCCGCCATCACCGCGCTGGCGCTGCCGCAGCCGGTGCGGGCGCAGAGCTTCGACACCACCTTGCTCGAGGCGCGCGAGGCCTTCCGCAAGCGCGACCGCGTCCGCCTGGCGCAGCTGCGCGCCCAGGCGCAGGCCGAGAAGAACCCGCTCGCCCTCTGGGTCGAGTACTGGGAGCTGACCCACCGGATCGGCGAGATCCACCCGGCCGAGTTCACGGCCTTCGCCGAGCGATGGAGCGGCAGCTACGTCGAGGACCGAATGCGCAACGACTGGCTGCTCGAGCTCGGCAAGCGCCGCGACTGGAGCAACGTCGCCGCCGAGTTCCCGCGCTTTCGCATGAACGACGACCGGGAGGCGACGTGCTACTGGCTCGTCACCGAGCAGCTCGCCGGCCGGGACGTGAAGGAGACGGCGCTGGCCGCCTGGCTGGCGCAAAAGGAGGCCGACGACGGCTGCGCCACCCTCGCCGCCACGCTCAGGGAAGCCCGGGGCCTCGGCACGGCCGACATCTGGAAGAAGGTGCGCCTGAGCGTCGACGCGGGCAAGCCGAAGGCGGCGCGGCAGGCGGCGGCCCTGCTGTCCGAAGGCGTCGGCGCTGCCGTCGGCGAGCTTCTCGACTCGCCTGCGATCTACCTGGCCAAGAAGGCATCGACCACCACCCGGAACGAGGCCGAGCTGGCGACCCTGGCGCTGGTCCGCATGGCCCAGAGCGACAGCGATGGCGCTGCCGTGCTGCTCGCCGACCGCTGGGAGCGGGCCCTGCCCGCCGAGCTCGCGTCGTGGGCCTGGGCCAGCATCGGCCGGCAGGCGGCGACGAAGCTGCAGCCCACTGCCGCCGATCACTTTCTGCGCGCCGGGCGGTTGCTGGGCAAGACCACGCGCGAGATCGAGCTGCCCGACGAGACGCTGGCCTGGAAGGTGCGCGCCGCCCTGCGCGCCGACAACGGCCGCACCCGATGGCAGCAGGTGATCCAGGCCATCAACGCGATGACGCCGGCCGAGCAGAAGGACCCGGCGTGGCTGTACTGGAAGGCGCGCGGCCTGAGGGCCATCGCCCGGGACTCGCAGGACAGCGAATCCCTGCTCGCGAGCAGCCGCGAGCTGTTCGCCGAGGCGGCCGGCCAGATGAATTTCTACGGTGCCCTGGCGGCCGAGGAACTGGGCCAGCCGCAGGCGCTGCCGACGCGGGCGGCGCCGCCGACGCAAGCCGAGAAGGACGCGGTCACGACGAACCCGGGCTTGGTCCGCGGCCTGGTCCTGGTCTCGATCGGCCTGCGCGGCGAGGGCGTGCGCGAATGGAACTTCTCGATCCGGGGCATGAGCGACCGCGAGCTGCTCGCCGCGGCCCAGTACGCCTGCGAGCGCCAGATCTGGGACCGCTGCATCAACACCAGCGAGAAGACGAAGTCCGAGGTCGCGCTGGAGCAGCGCTTCCCGACGCCGCTGCTGCCCGAGGTGTCGGCACGGGCCAAGGAGATCGGCCTCGACCCCGCCTTCGTGTACGGGCTCATCCGGCAGGAATCGCGCTTCATCATGGACGCGCGCTCGCACGTCGGCGCCTCCGGCCTGATGCAGCTGATGCCGGCGACGGCACGCTGGACGGCGAAGAAGATCGGCCTGCCGTACTCGCCATCGCTCATCACCGACCGCGACACCAACCTGCGCCTGGGCAACGCCTACCTCAAGCTCGTGCTCGACGACATGGGCGGCTCGCAGGCGATGGCCGCGGCCGCCTACAACGCCGGCCCCGGGCGGCCGCGCAAGTGGCGCGAAGGGCCGGTCCTCGATGCCGCCGCCTGGGTCGAGAACATCCCCTTCACCGAGACGCGCGACTACGTCAAGAAGGTGCTGTCCAACGCCACCTACTCCGCGGCCCTGCTCGGCACGAAGGGCACGTCGCTGCGCGCCCGCCTCGGGCGCACGGTCGGGCCGCCCGACCCCAACGCACCGCCGCCGGAGAAGGACCTGCCCTGACGCCTCGCGGAGGCTCGGCGAGAATCGCCGCCTTGCCGGCGCTTGCAGCCGGCGCGACCGGTCCGCCATGCTCAATGTCCTCGTCCTCGGCGCCACCGGCTTCGTCGGCCACAGCGTCTGCGAAAAACTGGTGGAGCGCTCCGGCGGCGGCGCCGACGGCTTCATCCGCATCGCGACCCGCCGCATCGCCCGCGCCAAGCCCCTGCAGCTGCTGCCCACCGCCGAGATCGCGGTCGGCGACGTGCACCATGACGCGGCGCTCGCGCACATGCTGCGCGGCGTGCATGCCGTCATCAACCTGGTGGCGGTCCTGCACGGCAACGAGGCCGAGTTCGAGCGGGTCCATGTGCGACTGCCGCAGCGGCTCGCCGCGGCCTGCGCGCGCGCCGGGGTGCGCAGGATCGTCCACGTCAGCGCGCTCGGCGCGGCCACCGACGCGCCGAGCCGCTACCTGCGCTCGAAGGGACGCGGCGAGGCGGCGCTGGCCGGGGCCGGACTCGAGCTCACCGTCTTCCGCCCTTCGGTCATCTTCGGCGCCCGCGACCGCTTCCTGAACCTGTTCGCCAAGCTGCAGGCGATCTTCCCGGTCATGCCCCTGGGCGGCGCCGATGCCCGTTTCCAGCCGGTGTGGGTGGAGGACGTGGCCGCCGCCATCGTGCAGTCGCTCGACGACCGTTCGACGATCGGCCTGACGATCGAGTGCTGCGGTCCGCGCCAGTACACGCTGCAGGAACTCGTCGAGGCCGCCGGGGCCTGGTCCGGTCATCCGCGGCGCGTGCTGGCGCTGCCGGCCTGGCTCGGCCGCCTGCAGGCGCTGACCATGGAGTGGCTGCCCGGGCCGACCCTGATGTCGCGCGACAACCTCGACTCGATGCGCGTGCCCAGCATCGCCGGCGGCAAGCTGCCCGGCCTGGACCGCCTCGGCATCGAGCCGACGCCGCTCGAGGCCATCGCGCCGCAGTACCTCGGCGAGGCGACCGAGGAGGCGCGAATGCAGGCCTGGCGTTCGCGGGCGCGGCGCGGCTGAGTAGCATCGGCGGCCCGAACGCTCGACGAACGCCCGTGCTCCAACTCTACATCGGCAACAAGAACTACTCGTCCTGGTCGATGCGTGCCTGGCTGCTGCTCCGGCACAGGGGCATCGCCTTCGAGGAGAAGCGCCTGCGCCTGGACTGGGACGAGGGTTCGGACTTCAAGAAGACGCTGTACGCGATCGCGCCCACGGGCCGGGTGCCGCTCCTGGTCGACGACGGCTTCGCCGTCTGGGATTCGCTCGCCATCGCCGAGTACGTCGCCGACCTGCACCCCGACAAGGCCTTGTGGCCGCGCGACCGGCGCCAGCGCGCGCGGGCGCGCAGCCTCTGCGCCGAGATGCATTCCGGCTTCGCCGAGCTGCGCGGCACGTTCGGGATGAACGTCGAGGCGTCGCTGCCC
>NZ_JANODC010000153.1:0-9309 GCF_031412495.1 Rhizobacter sp.
ACTTCTTCAAGGCCTTCGAGGCGACGGTGCGTCCCGGCATGTCGGCCGACGTTGCAGCGGCGTCGCCCCCGACCGCGCGCGCGAGCGGCGCGGTACCCGCCGCACGGCGCCCCGCGCCGGCCGGTACGCTCGGCTGGGCGCTTGCCGCTGCCGTCGTGGCCGTCACGCTTTTCTTCGTCCTGCGCTGATCTGAATGCGGCCCCAGCGGGGCCGGCCCCTCCCTCTCGGTGGGAGGGGAGCGAAGCGGGGAGGGAGCAAAAGCGTCGAGTCGCCGCGACGAGCAACGCCTGTCGCGAAGCGTCAGGCGTTACTCGTCGCTCTCACTTCCTCGATGGTCGACTGGCCGGCGAGGACCTTGTCGATGCCGTCCTGGCGCAGCGTGCGCATGCCGTCCTTCATCGCCGCCGCCTGCAGTTCCTCGGCGCGGGCGCCGTTCTGGATCAGGCGGCGCAGGTCGCGCGAGACGACCATCAGCTCGTGCACGCCGGCCCGGCCCTTGAAGCCGGTCTGGTCGCACTTCTCGCAGCCGCTGCTCTGGTGCATCAGCAGCCGGCCGTCCTTCGAGTTCCGTTTTGTCCAGCCGGCGAGCACGTCGCCACGCGACACCGGCGGCTCCGCGCCGAACGCGGCCATGTAGTCGCCGAGCAGCTCCTCGATCTCGTCGTGCGTCACCGGGCGGCTCGTCTGGCAGGCCTTGCAGTTGCGGCGCACCAGCCGCTGCGCGAGCACCGCGAGCAGCGAGTCGGCGAAGTTGAACGGATCCATGCCCATGTCGAGCAGGCGCGTCACCGTCTCCGGCGCGCTGTTCGTGTGGAGCGTGGACAGCACGAGGTGACCGGTGAGGGACGCCTCGACCGCCATCTTGGCGGTCTCCTCGTCGCGGATCTCGCCGAGCATGATGACGTCCGGGTCGGCACGCATGAAGGCGCGCAGCGCCTTGGCGAAGGTCCACTCGATGCGCGGGTTGATCTGCACCTGGCGCAGGCCGGGCTGGGTGATCTCGACCGGGTCCTCGGCGGTCCAGATCTTGCGCTCCGGCACGTTGATGTGGCTGAGCGCGGAGTGCAGCGTCGTCGTCTTGCCCGAGCCGGTGGGGCCGACGCAGAGGACCATGCCGTAGGGTCGCTCGACGGCGGTCAGCAGCGCCTTGAGGTTCGCTTCCGAGAGGCCCAGGCTGTCGACGGGAATCGGCCGCGCCGAGGCGAGCAGGCGCAGGACGACGTCCTCGAGGCCGCCGTTGGTGGGAATGGTCGCGACGCGCAGCTCGATCTTGTGCTGCGGCGAGAACTTGGCGAAGTTGATCTTGCCGTCCTGCGGCTTCCTGCGCTCGGAGATGTCGAGGTCGCACATGATCTTGACGCGGGCGATGATCGCGTTGCGGTAGTTCGACGGCAGCTCGAGGTAGGTGCGCAGGATGCCGTCCTTGCGGAAGCGGACCCGGATCTTCTCCTTGCCCGGGTAGCTCTCGATGTGGATGTCGGAGACGCCGTCCTTGTGCGCTTCGATCACCATGTTGTTGATCAGGCGGACGAGCGAGTTGTCGCTCTGCTCGATCGGCTGCTCGATGTCCTGCGCACCGCGGCTTCGCTCGAGGCCCTCCTTCTCGAGGGTCTCGACGAGCTGATCGGTCGTGCTGGGCAGTGGCGTCAGGTCGAACTGGATCGGTGCGCCGAGATCCTCCGCCTTGCGGCTCACGGCCGAGCCGAGCCTCTCGTAGGCGGCGTGCAGCGCAGCTTCCATGGCCATGCCGCGGGCGAGCACCGGCACCACCTTCATGTCGGCGCTGAACTCGACTTCGTCGAGCGCGGCCCGGCGCGACGGGTCGTCGAGAGCGACGACCAGGCGGCCGTCGCGGATCAGGAGCGGCATCACGCGCAGGCGCGAGGCGACGGCATAGTTGAGCTTGCGCAGCGCCTCGGGTTCGGCCGGGAAGGCGTCTAGGTTGACGAGCGGGTAGCCCATCTTGCGGGCCAGGGCGGTCTGCAGGTCGTCGCGCGAGACGACGTTCATCCGCACGAGCACCTCGCCGAGCGGAACGCTGCGGTCGAGCTGCTGCTGCTGTAGCGCGCCCTGCAGCTGCCCCTCGTCGACGAGGCCGAGCGACATCAGCGCCTCGCCGATGCGCACCATCGGCATCTTGTGCTGGCGTTCGATGGCCTCGAGGAGCTGATCGGGGGAGACGATCTGCGAGGTGACGAGGATGTCGCCGATCTTCTGGGTGCGCAGCTCCTCCTGCAGCCCCATCGCCTCGGTGACCTGGTCGAAGGTCGCGTGGTGCTCGTCGATCAGCAGCTCGCCGATGTGGCGGCCGATCTCGAACTCCACGAAGGCGCTCTTCGGCACGAACATCCGGCGCACGCTGCCGTCCGCATCGCAGGGCGGAAAGAGAAACAGGCCGATCTCGGTCTCGACGTGACCCACCGTCAGGCCCTCGAGATCGACGCCGTCGCGCAGCCGCACCTTGTACGGATTGCTGTCGCGCTGGCGCAGGAGGTCGGCGTGCGGGTCGGTCAGGGGCAGGGGCAGCGGCAGCAGCGGCGTGGTCAGGGTCAGGGCGATGAACTCGTCGAAGCGCAGCGGCAGCGTCGTCCGCGCCGGCGGCATCTGCACGTGCGCGACGCCCGTCTCCGGGACGAAGAAGGTCAGGCGCGCGGAAAGGGCTTTCCGGGAGGAACGCGTGAGGATCTCGCAGGGCAGCGTCTCGGTCTGCTCGGTCGGCGACGGGTAGCTCGCGTAGGGCGGCGTCGGCCACATGAAGACGTCGCGGCTCGCCTTGTCCCGGATCGAGGTCCGGGCCTCGGCCGGGGAGGGCGGCGCGGGCGGGTTCGCGGTCGCGCGGGCGGGCCGGTCCCAACTGAGTGGAGTGGATAGATCTGCCATGCGGTCCTCCGCCTCGAAAGCGGGCCTCGTCCGTCGCGGACGAGCCGACCCGGCTTCGAAGGGCCCTCGATGATGATCGGCCGCCACGCGGGCGATGACCGGAACAGGAGGGCTTGTGCGGCCCAGTTCCCCCGGCCCGGGCCGGCCCCGCAGGGCGATTGCTAGCGCCGCATCTGCTCGGGCAGGAAGGTCACGATCTGCGGGAACACGTAGAGCAGCACGACCATGAGCACCATCAGCAGGAAGAACGGGAAGGCGGCGCGGGCGATGGTGCCGATCTCGCGCTTGGTCATTCCCTGCATGACGAAGAGGTTGAAGCCGACCGGCGGCGTGACCTGCGCCATCTCGACGACGATGACGATGAAGATGCCGAACCAGAGCGGGTCGATGCCGGCCTTGTGCACCGTCGGCATGATGACGCCCATGGTCAGCACGACCATCGAGATGCCGTCGAGGAAGCAGCCGAGCAGGATGGAGAACGCAGTGAGGGCGACGACCAGCTCGAACTTCGTGAGGCCCAGCGTCGCGATCCACTCGGCGAGGTGGCGCGGCAGGCCGATGTAGCCCTTGCTGAGGGTCAGGAAGGCGGCGCCGGCGAGGATCAGGGCGATCATGCAGTAGAGGCGCGTGCCGCCCATGAGCGACTCCCGGAATGTCGCCCACGTCATCGTCCCCTGGGCCAGGGAGATGAGGAGCGCGCCGATGACGCCGATGGCCGCCGCTTCCGTGGCGGTGGCGATGCCTGCGTAGATCGATCCGAGCACCGCGAGGATGAGCACCAGCACCGGTATGAGGCTCCTCGATTCGCGCAGCTTCTCGGCGAAGCTCATCGGCGCGTCGGCGGGCGGGATCAGGTGTGCGTTCTTCAGCGACCAGGCAGCGATGTAGAGCGAGAAGATCGCCGCCAGCAGGAAGCCCGGGATCACGCCGGCGATGAAGAGCTGCGAGATCGAGACATCGGCCGTGACGCCGTAGACGATCATGATGATCGAAGGCGGGATGAGCAGGCCGAGCGTGCCGGCGCCGGCGAGCGACCCGATCGACATCATCTCCGGGTAGCCGCGCTTGGCGAGCTCGGGCAGGCTCATCTTGCCGATCGTCGCGCAGGTGGCCGCGCTCGAGCCGGACACTGCGGCGAAGATCGCGCAGCCGACGACGTTGGTGTGCAGCAGCCGCCCCGGCAGCCGCTGCATCCAGGGCGCGAGGCCGCGGAACATGTCCTGCGAGAGCCGGGTCCGGAACAGGATCTCGCCCATCCAGATGAAGAGCGGCAAGGCGGTGAGGGTCCAGCTCGAGGCCGAGCCCCAGATCGTCACGGCCATCGCGTCGCCCGCCGGCCGCGAGCTGAAGAGCTGCATGCCGATCCAGGCCACGCCCGAGAGCGTGAGCCCGATCCAGACGCCGCTGCCGAGGATCAGGAACAGCGACCCGATGAGCAGGGCGGTGACGGCGATGTCGTTCATGCGTTACTCGTTGCGCGAGGCTTCGTCGCTCTGCACGACGATGCGCTCGCCGCGCAGCTCGAGCACGAGCTCGTCGACGAAGGCGATCGCCAGGACGACCGCACCGATTGCCATCGACAGCTGCGGCAGCCAGAGCGGGGTTGCGTCGTTGCCGGTCGAGATGTCGTGGAAGGTGTACGACTGCCAGGCCAGCTTGCAGCTGTAGATCGCCAACAGCGCTGCCAGCAACGACGCCGCGAGCAGGGCCCAGACCTCGAGCCCGTGCCGCGCCTTGCCCTTCAATGCCCCGAGCAGGAGCGTGACCCGGATGTGCTCGCCCCGCTTCAGCGTGTGCGCCATGGCCAGGAAGCCGGCCGCCGCCATCATGTAGCCGGCGTAGGCGTCGACGCCCGGGACGTTGAAGCCGAGCTGGCGGCTGACGATGGACAGCAGGACCATCGCCAGCAGCAGGACCATGGCGACCGCGCCGAGCCCGGCGCTGGCGTCGTAGAGCGCGTCGAGCGCGCGCCCCAAGCCGGATCGGGCGGGCGCCGTCGCCGCCATCACATCTTTCTGTAGGCGTCCACCACCGCCTGGCCTTCGGGCCCGGCCTTGTCCAGCCATTCCTTCAGCATCACCTCGCCGACCTTCTTCATGTCGGCGGTCAGCTGCGGCGACGGCGCGACGATGTTCATGCCGTTCTTCTTCAGCAGCTCGATGTACTCGCCGTTCTTCTGCTGCGACAAGGCCCAGCCGCGCGCCTCGGCGTCGGCGCCGGCCTTGAGCAGGGCCGCCTTGGTGGGCGCGTCGAGCGCGTCGAAGGCCGCCTTGTTGACGAGCACCGCGTTCTTCGGCAGCCAGGCCTGGGTGTCGTACCAGTACTTGATGTGCTCGTAGGTCTTGCTGTCGTAGCCGGTCGAACCCGACGACATGTAGCTCTCGACGACGCCGGTGGCCATGGCCTGCGACAGCTCGGCCGCCTGCACCGTGACCGGCTGGGCGCCGACCAGCTCGGCGATGCGCGCCGTCGCCGGGCTGTAGGCGCGCCACTTGACGCCCTTCAGGTCGGCGGCCGAATTGATCGGCTTCTTGACGTAGATGCCCTGCGGCGGCCAGGCCACGGTGTAGAGCAGCATCATCCCCTGCTCGGCGAGCTTCTTCTCGAGGGCGGGCCGGCTGGCCTTGTACAGCTTCATCGACTGCGCGTAGCTGTCGGCGAGGAAGGGCAGGCCGTCGATGCCGAACAGCTGCCATTCGTTCTGGAAGTTGACGAGGAGCACCTCGCCGATCTGCGCCTGGCCGCCCTGCACCGCCCGCTTGATCTCCGGTGCCTTGAACAGCGCGGCGTTGGCGTGCACGGTGATCTTCAGCTTGCCGCCGGTCGCCTTGTCGACGTCGTTGGCGAACTGGACTAGGTTCTCGGTATGAAAATTGTTCGCCGGATACGCGGCGGGCAGGTCCCACTTGGTCTGCGCCGTGACCGCGAAGGCGGCAGCGCCGAGCGCGCAGGCGAGCGCGGCTCGGAGCACGAGGGATGGAAAGCGAGCGATCGACACCATGGAGCACTCCGGGAAAGCGGTGGAAGGCAAAAGCATAGACCGTGCCCCGGTGCCGGCGCATCGGGCATTGCCCGATCACGTCCGGCGGACGGCGGGTGCATGAGTGGCTGCCTCGGGGTCCTGATGCTGGAGACGCGCTTCCCGCGCCTGCCCGGCGACATCGGCCACCCCGCGACCCTGCCCGGACCGGTGCTGTACCGGACCGTCGCCGGGGCCACGCCTCGCCGCGTGGTGCAGGAGCCCGACCCGTCCCTGCTTGCACCGTTCATCGTCGCCGGGCACGCGCTGGTCCGCGACGGCGCCACCGCCCTCACCACCAGCTGCGGCTTCCTCGTCCTGTTCCAGCGCGAGCTGCAGGCGGCGCTCCCCGTGCCGGTGTGGACGTCGAGCCTGCTCAAGCTGCCCGAGCTGCGCTGCCCGGGCATCCTGACCGTCGACGGCGAGGCGCTAGGCAGCGCGCACCTGCGCGCGGCCGGGGCCGCGGAGAACCTCCCGATCGAAGGCCTCGCCGCCGGCTGTCACCTGCAGCGGACCTTGCTCGACGACCTGCCGGAGCTGGACCGCGGTCGCGCCGAGGCCGACGCCGTGGCAGCCGCGATGCGCCTGATCGCCCGGCGCCCCGGCATCGACTGCGTCGTCCTCGAGTGCACCAACCTGCCGCCGTACGCAGAAGCGGTCGCGCGCGCCACGGGCCGCCCGGTGCACGGGCTGCCCTCGTTCCTGCGCGAGCGCCTGGGCCTTCCTTCGCTGCCGCCATGAACCTCCGCTTCGTCGAGGCTTTCTACTGGGTCGTTACGCTGCGCAGCATGACCCGCGCGGCCGAGAAGCTGCACCTGACGCAGTCGGCCATGTCGAGCCGCGTCGCCTCGCTGGAAGCCGAGCTCGGCACGCTGCTCCTCGACCGCCGCGACCGCCAGTTCCGTGTCACGGGCGCCGGCGCCCGCTTCTTCCTCCATGCCGAGAAGCTGCTCGCCCTGCAGAGGGACATCAAGGCCGAGATGGGCTCGAGCGGCAGCCAGCCCGTGACCCTGCGCATTGGCGCGATCGAATCGGTCGTCCACTCCTGGCTCATCGACTGGCTGCGCGACATGCGCACGCAGGAGCCGGGCCTGGCGCTCGAGCTGACCGTCGAGACTTCGCCCATCCTCGTCGACCAGCTCCGCCGCGGCACGCTCGACCTCGCGGTCGCCGCCTTGCCGGCGAGCGGCGGCGAGCTGCGATCGCAGGCCCTGCCGGCGATGGACATGGCCTTCGCCGGCCATGCCGGACTGCACCGGCGCCGACGCTACGCGCTCGGCGACCTCGTCGCCGCCGGTCTGCTCACCTTCCAGCGCGGCTCGCAGCCGCAGCTCGCCTTGCTCGACCTGCTCCGCCGGGCCGGTTTCGAGCACGCCCGGGTGCACAGCATCTCGTCGATCAGCGCCATGGCCGAGCTCGTCGAGGAAGGCCTTGGCGTCGCGACCCTGCCGCGCGCCGTCGTCGACCGCCTGGCCCGGCGGGTGCCGCTGAAGGCGCTGCTCGTCGACACCGCCCTGCCGGCCCTGCCGATCCACCTGAGCTGGCGCCTCGACCCGACCTCGCTGGCGCAGCAGGCCCTGGTCGACAGCGTCTGCCAGCGCCTCGGCGTCGGCCGGGCGGCATCGAAAAAATCGATGAGGTGAGAAAGAAACAAGCTGCTTGCGGCAACGCCGGGCCGCCCTCCAGAATCGGTGCCCCATGAGTGCAGCAGCAGCGACGAGCCAGGCCGGCGTTCGACCGATCGCCCCGATCGACAGCGACGCGGCGCGGCGCGGCACCGCGGCCCGGGCGCCGATCCGCCGCGGCGAGTGGGTGACGCATACCAGCGGCCTGGCCGACGACCTGGTGCAGGGCAACCTCGTCATCCTCCCGGAGTCGCTCGCCGCCGACTTCCTGCGCTACTGCCGGCTCAACCCGCGCCCGTGCCCGCTGCTGGCGGTGGGTCGGCCCGGCGACCCGACCCTCCCCGAGCTCGGCGAGGACATCGACGTGCGCACCGACCTGCCGCGCTACCGCGTCTGGAGCGGCGGCGAGCTCGTCGGCGAGCCCACGGAGATCGGCGATCTCTGGCGCGACGACCTTGTCGCCTTCGTCATCGGCTGCTCGTTCTCGTTCGAATGGGCCCTGCGCGCCGAAGGCGTGCCGCTGCGCCACGTCGAGCTCGGCCGCAACGTCGCCATGTACCGGACCAACGTCGCCACCGTGCCGGCCGGTCCGTTCCACGGCCCGATGGTGATGTCGATGCGGCCGCTGCGCGCCGCCGACGCGATCCGTGCCGTCGAGATCACGGCGCGCTTCCCGGCGGTGCACGGCGCACCGATGCATCTCGGCGATCCGGCCTTGATCGGCATCACCGACCTCGCCGCCCCGGATTACGGCGACGCCGTCGAGCTGCGAACCGACGAGCTGCCCGTGTTCTGGGCCTGCGGCGTCACGCCGCAGGCGGCGATCGCCGCGGCCCGGCCCGATTTCTGCATCACCCACGCGCCCGGCGCGATGCTCGTCACCGACATCCGCAACGACCAGCTCGCCGGCGTGCCGGCGGGCGGGGCGACCCCCCACCACTTCGATAACCGGAGAAGACGATGACATCCTGGCCCCTGGCACTCGGCGCGCTCTGCGCCTCCTTCACGCTGCAGACGGCGCAGGCGCAGGCCCTGCCGGCGACGAAGCTGCAGGTCGTCGGCTCGATCTCGAGCCTGCCGCAGTACAAGGAGTTCGAGGTCCCGTTCTGGACCAAGACGCTGGGCGAAAAGTCCGGCGGCGCGATCACGGCCGAGGTCAAGGGCTTCAACGAGATGGGCCTGAAGGGCCCCGAGGTCCTGCGCCTGATGGGCCAGGGCGTGATGGAGATCGGCGCCACCGTGATCGCCTACCTCGCTGCCGACGACCCGGCCAACGAGATGCTCGACATGGCCGGCCTGCTGCCCGACGTGGCCACGGCGCGTCGGGTGACCGACTCGCTGCGGCCGGTGTACGCCAAGCTCTACAAGGAGAAGTTCGGCGTCGAGCTGCTCGGCTTCGGCACCTACCCGGCCCAGGTGCTCTACTGCAACAGCGAGCTCAAGGGCCTGGCCGACGTCAAGGGCCGCAAGGTCCGGGTCGGCGGCCGTTCGCAGTCGGAGCTGATCCAGGCGCTCGGCGGGACGCCGGTCACCCTGGCCTTCGGCGAGGTCGTGCCGGCGCTGCAGAACAAGACGGTCGATTGCGCCATCACCGGCACGCTCTCCGGCAATGCCGCCAAGTGGAACGAGGTCACCACCCATCTGCTGGCGATGCCGCTGTCGTGGGGCCAGATCGCCTACGCCGCCAACGCCAAGTCGTGGCAGGCGTACGACCCCAAGGTGCGTGCCGTCATCGAGACCGAGATCAAGGGCCTCGAGAAGGCGGTCTGGGACGGCGCCGAGACC
>NZ_JANODC010000154.1:0-2189 GCF_031412495.1 Rhizobacter sp.
ACCATGATCACGTGGTCGGACAGGCCGGTCATGTAGGCGCCGCCTGCCGTCGACGAGCCGTGCACGACCGCGATCACCGGCAGGCCGGCGGCCGACAGGCGGGCGAGGTTGCAGAAGAGCGTGCCGCCGCGGACGAACTGCTCGACGCGGTACTTGAGGAGGTTGGCGCCGGCGGACTCGACCAGGTGCACGAAGGGCAGCCGGTTCTCCAGCGCGATCGCCTGCGCGCGCAGCAGCTTCTCGAGCCCCTGCGGCTGCAGCGCGCCGGCATCGATGCCGGCGTCGTCGGCCACGACCATCACCCGCGTCCCGGCGACGACGCCGATGCCGACGATGGCGCCGCCGCCCGGCACCGAGCGCTCGGCGTCCTCGCTGTCCTGCCGCCAGCCGGCGAGGGTCGAGAGCTCGAGGAAGGGCACGCCAGGGTCGAGCAGGCGGGCGACGCGCTCGCGCGGCAGGAGCTGGCCGCGCTTGTCGAACAGCGCTTCGGCGCGTGCGCTGGCAGCGCGCGTGCGCGCCTCGAGGGCGCGCCAGCGCTCGATCAGGGCCAGCGTGTGGTCGTGATTGGCGCGGAACTCGTCGCTGCCGGTGTCGAGCTGCAGGCAGAGCGCTGGCATCGCGGCTCAGCGCCCCTCGAGCACGCGCGGCGTGCCGGCGAGATGGAAGCCGTCGAAGGGCGGGGTGGTCGCGCCGCTGCCGACCTCGGGCCAGACGCGCTTTGCGTTCGGCGCCGCGCCGTCGACGCGCAGGCAGGAACCGGAGACGAAGGCCGCCGCCGGCGAAAGCAGGAAGACGATCGCCGCCGAGACCTCGCTCTCGGTGCCGAGGCGGCGCAGCGGCACGAGCTCGGGCAGGCCGCGCAGCGTCGCCTGCATCTCGGGCGGGTAGCGGTCGAGGCCGCTCGATGCGATCCAGCCCGGCGCCACGGCGTTGACGCGGACCGGCGCCCACTCGAGCGCCGCGGTCTCGGTGAAGTTGAGCATGCCGGCGCGGGCCGCGCCCGAGTGGCCCATGCCCGGCATGCCGCCCCACATGTCGGCAATGATGTTGACGATGGCGCCGCCGTTCAGGCGTGGCGGCCGATCGGCTGCGTCGCTGCCGGAGGTCGCAGCGAGCATCCATTGCGTGACGCACTCGCGCGCCATGAGGAAGCCGCCGGTGAGGTTGTTGCGCACGACCGCGTCCCAGCCCTTGGCGCTGATCGAGGCGAGCGGCGCCGGGAACTGGCCGCCGGCGTTGTTCACGAGGGCGTCGATGCGGCCGTGCCGGGCCAGGATCGCGGCGATCGTGCTCCGCACCGTCTCTTCCTCTCGGATGTCGCACGCATGCGTGGAGCAGATGCCGCCGGCGGCCTCGATCTCCCGTCGCACCGCCTCGAGCCTGTCGATGCGCCGGCCGACGACGGCCACCGCGGCGCCGAGCGACGCGAGCTCGTGCGCCGTGCAGCGGCCGATGCCTGAGCCGCCGCCGGTGACGACGACCGCCTGGCCCTGCAGGAGCCCCGCTGCGAAGATGGATCGATAGCCCGTCATGTGCCTGCGTTCAACCAAGCACCTGCTCGGTGCCGGCGAGTGTGCCCAGCCGGATAATCTTGTCAATGCGGGCGACCGTCGTCGCCGCCGCGTCTTCGGAGCCCTCCTGCCATGACCCACGCCATGATCTTCGACGCCGTGCGCACGCCGCGCGGCAAGGGCAAGAAGGACGGCAGCCTGCACGAAGTCAAGCCGGTCGACCTGCTCGCCGGGCTGTTGACGAAGCTGCAGAAGCGCCTTGCGTTCGACCCCGCGCAGCTCGATGACGTGGTCATGGGCGTGGTCTCGCCGGTGGGCGAACAAGGCTCGGTGATCGCCAAGACGGCGGCGCTCAAGGCCGGCTGGGATGTCAGGGTCGCCGGCATGCAGGTCAATCGCTTTTGTGCCTCGGGCCTGGAGGCAGTGAACCTCGCCGCGCAGAAGGTCGCGAGCGGCTGGGAAGACATGGTCGTCGCCGGTGGCGTCGAGAGCATGTCGCGCGTGCCGATCGGCAGCGACGGCGGCGCCTGGGCGCAAGACCCCGAAACCAACTGCGCGACCGGCTTCGTGCCGCAGGGCATCGGCGCCGACCTGATCGCCACGCTCGCCGGTTGGGAGCGCGACGATGTCGACCTCTATGCGCTGATCTCGCAGCAGCGCGCCGGCGCGGCGCAGGCG
>NZ_JANODC010000155.1:0-2992 GCF_031412495.1 Rhizobacter sp.
CTGCTCCGCTCATGTCCCCCGTCCCCAGCCTGGCCGCTGGGGCCTCCTCCTTTACTTCGCAGCGCAGCGCGCCCCACCATCCCGATCCTGCAGCGCCCTCTCCCCAGCGGTGACGGTAGCCGGTCGGGTCGAGGGCATTGGGTGGCCGACGCAGTGAAGTAAAGGAGGAGGTCCGAGGCGGCGCCTCGGACCGGGGGACATGAACGGAGTCGGCCACCCGATGGCCTCCGCCCCGTGCTTGAACATCAGGATAGGACCCACTGGCCCGCCCAACCCCAGGGCCCGCCAGAATAAGCTCGAGCTCACACATGACGCCGCATCCCGCAACTCCCACCTCCGTCGACGCCGTCCTCGAGCTGCTGGCCGGCGAGAACTACGTCGCCGACCGGCGGCTGGCGACGTCGGTCTTCCTGGCGCTGACGCTGAAGCGGCCGCTGTTCGTGGAGGGCGAGCCGGGGGTCGGCAAGACGGAGCTGGCGAAGACGCTGGCACGGGCGCTGTCGACGCTGCTGCTGCGTGTGCAGTGCTACGAGGGGCTCGACGTGGCGCAGACCGCCTACGAGTGGAACGTGGCGCGGCAGATGATGGAGATCCGCCTGGCCGAGGCGGCGCACGAGGTGAGCGATGCGACATCGCGCGAGCGCCTCGGCAAGAGCCTCTACTCGCGCGCCATGCTGATCGAGCGGCCGCTGCTGCAGGCGTTGACGCAGGAGCGTTCGCCGGTGCTCCTGATCGACGAGCTCGACCGCGCCGACGAGCCGTTCGACGCCTTCCTGCTCGAGGTGCTGGCCGAGAACCAGCTGACCATTCCCGAGCTCGGCACCGTGAAGGCGGAGCCGGGCGCGACGCCGATCGTCGTCATCACCAGCAACCGCACGCGCGAGATCCACGATGCGCTCAAGCGGCGCTGCCTGTACCACTGGGTCGACTACCCGGACGCTGCGCGCGAGATGGATATCGTGCGCATCCGCGCCCCGGGCGCCTCGGAGCGGCTGTACGCGCAGGTCGTCCATTTCGTGCAGCGGATGCGCAGCCTCGACCTGTTCAAGCCGCCCGGCATCGCCGAGACGATCGACTGGACCAACGCCCTGGTCGCGCTGAACGCGATGAGCCTGGCGCCGGAGAACGTCCGCGACACGCTCGGCGTGCTGCTCAAGCACCGCGACGACATCGCCAAGATGCAGGGCGGCGACGTTCACAAGCTGCTCGGCGAGCTGCAGGCGCTCGGCCGGGCGGCGGCCGACGGCGACCCGGCGGCGCCGGATGCTCGCTGACAACGTCGTCCACTTCGCGCGCCTGCTGCGCAGCGCCGGCCTAGCGGTCGGCCCGGATCGCGTCCTGGCCGGGCTCGAGGCCATCGAGGCGGTGGGGCTCGGCCGCCGGGACGACGTGCACGCCGCGCTCTCGGCCGTGATGCTTGACCGGCACGAGCAGCAGGCCCTCTTCGACGCCGCCTTCGCCGCCTTCTGGCGCGACCCGAAGCTGCTCGAGCAGATGTTGGCGCAGCTGCTGCCAAAGATCACCGGGCGAGGCGACCGCCTGCGCCCCGCGCGCCAGGCCCGCCTCGCCGACGCCCTGGCACCGCCGCGCGAGTCGTCGCCGGCGCCGCGCACGGACGATCGGCGAGAGCAGCTGGACTTCGAGGCCAGCATCACCTTTTCCGACCGCGAGCGCCTGCAGAGCGCGGACTTCGAGTCGATGACCGCAGCCGAGTTCGAGCTGGCGAAGAAGCTCGCCGAGGAAGTGCCGCTGCCGGTCGCGCCGGTGCGGCGCCGCCGCCATGCGACGAGCAATCGCGGCCGAGTCGACCTACGCGCCACGATGCTGGCGATGGTGCGCCAGCCGCACACGCTCGTGCCCCGCTTCAGGCAGCCGCGCACGGAGCTGCCGACGATCGTCGTCCTGCTCGACGTCTCCGGCTCGATGGACCGCTACGCGCGCCTCATGCTGCACTACCTGCACGGGCTGACCCGGCGCTACCTCAAGGTGCACACGCTGACCTTCGGCACCCGCCTCACCAACATCACGCGGGCCCTGCGCAACCGCGACCCGGACCAGGCGATGGCGCTGGCCAGCCGGCAGGTCGAGGACTGGAAGGGCGGCACGCGGATCGCCTCCTGCCTGGACGAGTTCAACCACCTGTGGGCGCGGCGCCTGCTCGGCGCCAACGCCGCGCTGCTGCTCGTGACCGACGGCCTCGACCGCGACGACACCGGCGACCTGAGCCGCGCCGCCCGCCAGCTGCGCCTGTTCGCGCGGCAGATCGTCTGGCTCAACCCGCTGCTGCGCTTCGACCGCTTCGAGCCGCGCGCGGCCGGCGTGCGCGCCATCCTGCCGAATGTCGACCGTTTCCTGCCGGTCCACAACCTGGCGAGCCTGGCCGACCTGGCGCTGGCGCTGAAGACCCCACCCGCGCCGCGCCGGGCGGCATAGCAGAATCGGCGCATGGAACTCAAGGGTGAACGCCTCATCGCCGCGCCGCTGGCCACGACCTGGACGGCGCTCAACGATCCCGACACGCTGAAGGCCTGCATCGCCGGCTGCGAGTCGCTCGAGCGCACCGGGCCGGACGCCTTCGCCGCGGTGGTCGCCATCAAGATCGGTCCGGTCAGCGCGCGCTTCCGGGGCAACCTGCGCATGACCGACGTGAGCCCGCCGAACGGCTACACCATCCACTTCGACGGACAGGGCGGCGCGGCCGGGTTCGGCAAGGGCTCGGCCGACGTGAAGCTCGTCGCCGAGGGCGAGGCCGCGACGCGGCTGGCCTACCTGGCGCGCGCCACGGTCGGCGGCAAGATGGCGCAGATCGGCTCGCGCCTCGTCGACGCCACGGCGGCCAAGATCACCGACTACTTCTTCAAGGCCTTCGAGGCGACGGTGCGTCCCGGCATGTCGGCCGACGTTGCAGCGGCGTCGCCCCCGACCGCGCGCGCGAGCGGCGCGGTACCCGCCGCACGGCGCCCCGCGCCGGCCGGTACGCTCGGCTGGGCGC
>NZ_JANODC010000156.1:0-10335 GCF_031412495.1 Rhizobacter sp.
GAACGGTCGGACGAGGAACGGCCAGAGCTGCCAGGTCATGAGGCCGATGACGCCGACGATCATGAACAGGGCGTACCAATAGAGATAGCCGCTCTGCAGCCGCCGCGTCAGCCTGGCGATGCCGCCGATGCCACGCGCCGAGCCGTCGATCAGGACGCCGTCGATGATGCCGACGTCGCCGCCCTTCCACAGGCCCGTTCCCGCCAGGCGCGCGCCGCGCGCGAGGACGTGCTCGTTGAACCAGTCCATGTAGTACTTGTTGTCGAGCAGGCGGTACAGCCAGGAGAAGCGTCGCTGGATGGCGGCCGGAATGCTCGGCCGCTTCAGGTAGAAGAACCAGGCCAGCGCGACGCCGCCGAAGGCGAGCCAGACCACCGGCCCGGTGAAGGCGTGCAGCGCGAAGGCGACGGGGCCGTGCCAGTCGATCGCGAGCTGTCCCATGGCCGGGTGCCGGTCGACGAGGACGGTGATCGAGTCGCGGAAGAAGCCACCGAAGATCATCGGCCCCTCGGTCAGGAAGCCGATGCCGACCGAGGGGATCGCCAGCAGCATCAGCGGGATGGTCACGACCCAGGGCGATTCGCGCGGCGTCGCGTGGTCGTCGTGGTTCGCACCCGGCTCGGCGTGCGTGGCGTGCTCGTCCCCCTTGTCGAGCGCATGCGCGTCGACGTGGGAATCGGCGTGCGCATCGGCGGCGTGGTGGTCGGCCTCGGGCGGGAACGGCTTGTCGCGGAAGCGCTCCTTGCCGTGGAAGACCAGGAAGTACATCCGGAACGAATAGAAGGCGGTGACGAACACGCCCGCCGAGACCGCGAAGTAGGCGAAGGTCGAGCCCGGCAGGTTGCTCGCATGGACGACCGAGATGATGGAGTCCTTCGAGTAGAAGCCGGCGAAGAACGGCGTTCCGATCAGGGCCAGCGAACCGAGCAGCGCCGTGATCCAGGTGATCGGCATGTACTTGCGCAGGCCGCCCATGTTGCGGATGTCCTGGTCGTGGTGCATGCCGATGATCACCGAGCCTGCCGCCAGGAAGAGCAGCGCCTTGAAGAAGGCGTGCGTCATGAGGTGGAAGATCGCCACCGGGTAGGCCGAGACGCCGAGCGCCACCGTCATGTAGCCGAGCTGCGACAGCGTCGAGTACGCGACCACGCGCTTGATGTCGTTCTGGATCACGCCCATGAAGCCCATGAAGAGCGCGGTGATGGCGCCGATCACGAGGACGAACGACAGGGCGGCGTCCGACAGCTCGAACAGCGGCGACATCCGCGCCACCATGAAGATGCCGGCAGTGACCATCGTCGCGGCATGGATGAGCGCCGAGATCGGTGTCGGGCCTTCCATGGAGTCGGGCAGCCAGACGTGCAGCGGGAACTGCGCGCTCTTGCCCATCGCGCCGATGAACAGGCAGACGCAGATGACGGTCATCAGCATCCAGTCGCTGCCGGGAAAGGTGATCGCGGCCATCGCCCCGCCCTTGGCGAAGGCCTCGCCGTAGTTCAGCGTGCCGGCATAGGCGACGATGAGGCCGATGCCGAGGATGAAGCCGAAGTCGCCGACCCGGTTGACGATGAACGCCTTCATGTTGGCGAAGATCGCCGTCGGCCGCGTGTACCAGAAGCCGATCAGCAGGTACGAGACCAGACCGACGGCCTCCCAGCCGAAGAAGAGCTGCAGGAAGTTGTTGCTCATGACCAGCATGAGCATCGAGAAGGTGAACAGCGAGATGTAGCTGAAGAAGCGCTGATAGCCCGGGTCGTCGGCCATGTAGCCGACGGTGTAGATGTGCACCATCAGCGACACGAAGGTGACGACGCACATCATGACGGCGGTGAGGCCGTCGACCAGGAAGCCGATCTCCATGGTCAGCCCGCCCAGCCGCATCCACTCGTAGATCGTGCCGTTGAAGCGGGCGCCGTTCATGGCGACGTCCCAGAGCACCCAGGCCGACAGCACGAAGGAAAGAGCGACTCCGAGGATGGCGACCGTGTGCGCGCCGGCCCGCCCGACCTGCCTGCCGAAGAAGCCGGCGACGACCGCGCCGACCAGCGGCGCGGCGGGAATGGCGACGAGCAGCGTGGCTGACAGGACGGTGGCCATCGCGTCAGCCCTTCAGCGAATCGAGCTCGTCGACGGCGATCGTCGAGCGGGTCCGGAACAGCACCACCAGGATGGCCAGGCCGATCGCCGATTCGGCCGCGGCGACGGTCAGGATGAAGAACACGAACACCTGGCCGGCCATGTCGCCGAGGTAGTGCGAGAAGGCGACGAAATTGAGGTTCACGGCCAGCAGCATCAGCTCGATGGCCATCAGCAGGACGATCAGGTTCTTGCGGTTCAGGAAAATGCCGATGACCGAGAGCGCGAACAGGATCGCGCCGACCGAGAGGTAATGACCGAGTGTCACCGGCCCGAGGGCCAGCGTCATCGCCGGTCTCCGATGGGCGTCTCGGCGTCGCTGCCCGGATCGCTGGGCGTCGCCTGCGGCTTCATCGAGATCACCCGGATCCGGTCGACCTTGCGCGCCTTGACCTGCTCGGAGGGCGACAGGTGCTTGGAGTCCTTGCGCTCGCGCAGGGTCAGGGAGATGGCCGCGATGATCGCCACCAGGAGCAGGACGGCCGCGATCTGCAGCGGGTAGATGTAGCGGGTATACACCTCGATGCCGAGCAGCTTGGTGTTGCCGAGCTTCAGTGCCGCGGCGGTCGCGGCCGGCGGGTCGATGACGTGAAAGCCGGGGTACAGGACCGCCGCCATCTCCAGCGCGATGACGACGCCGACCAGCGACGCGACCGGGAAGTGCTTCCAGAAGCCGGTGCGCAGGGAGCCGATGTCCACGTCGAGCATCATCACCACGAACAGGAACAGCACCATCACCGCGCCGACATAGACGAGGACCAGGGCTATCGCCAGGAACTCGGCGCGCAGCAGGATCCAGACGCAGGCGGCGCTGAAGAAGGCCAGCACGAGGTAGAGCGCCGCGTAGACGGGGCTGCGTGCCGTGATGACGCGAAAGGCCGCGAACAGCAGCACGGCCGAGAAGACGTAGAAGAGCGCGGTGGTGGTGTCCATGCAGGGGGGTCGCCGCCGGCCTCAGCGGTACTTCGCGTCGGTCGCGCGGTCGGCGGAGATCTGCTTCTCGAAGCGGTCGCCCACGGCCAGCAGCATGTCCTTGGTGAAGTAGAGGTCGCCGCGCTTCTCACCGTGGTACTCGAGGATGTTCGTCTCGACGATCGAATCGACCGGGCAGCTCTCCTCGCAAAAGCCGCAGAAGATGCACTTCGTCAGGTCGACGTCGTAGCGCGTCGTCCGGCGCGAGCCGTCGTCTCGGACCTCGCTCTCGATGGTGATGGCCAGGGCCGGGCAGACCGCCTCGCACAGCTTGCAGGCGATGCAGCGCTCCTCGCCGTTCTCGTAGCGGCGCAGCGCGTGCAGGCCGCGAAAGCGCGGGCTGAGCGGCGTCTTCTCTTCCGGGTACTGGATCGTCATCTTCTTGGACAGGAAGTGCCGACCGGTGAGCCGCATGCCCTTGAAGAGCTCGATGAGCATGAAGCTCGAGAAGAAATCCTTGATGGGCGTTGCCGGAGCCATTTTCTCGGCTTTCATTTCCAGATGTTCCAGGGCGACTGGATGACGAGACCCACGACGACCAGCCAGATCAGGGTGATGGGAATGAAGATCTTCCAGCCCAGCCGCATGATCTGGTCGTAGCGGAAGCGGGGGAAGGTGGCGCGAACCCAGAGGAACAGCGTCGCGATGACGAAGGTCTTGGCGAACAGCCAGAACCAGTCCCAGAACCACATCGAGGCGACGATCCACTCGGGCGTCGCCATCCCGAACAGCGAGAACGACACCGGCGCCATCCAGCCGCCCAGGAACATCACCGAGCCGAGCACCGAGACGAGGATGATGTTGGCGTACTCGGCCAGGAAGAACATCGCGAACGACATGCCCGAGTACTCGACCATGTGGCCGGCGACGATCTCCGACTCGCCCTCGACGACGTCGAACGGGGCCCGGTTCGTCTCGGCGATGCCGGCAATGACGTAGACGACGAAGATCGGCAGCAGCGGCAGCCAGTTCCAGCTGAGGAAGTTGACCCCGTGCCCGGCGAACCAGCCGCGCCCCTGACCGAGGACGATGTCGGTCATGTTCAGGCTCGCCGAGACCATCAGCACGACGACGAGCGCGAAGCCCATCGCGATCTCGTAGCTCACCATCTGCGCCGACGCGCGCATGGCGCCGAGGAAGGCGTACTTCGAGTTCGAGGCCCAGCCGGCGATGATCACGCCGTAGACCTCCATCGACATGATGGCCATGATGAAGAGCAGGCCGGCGTTGATGTTGGCGAGTGCCCGGTCCGGGCCGAAGGGGACGACGGCCCAGGCGGCGAGCGCCGGCATGATCGTCATGATCGGGCCGAGGAAGAAGAGGCCCCGGTTGGCCGCCGTCGGGACGATGATCTCCTTGAAGATCAGCTTCACGGCGTCGGCGATGGGCTGCAGCAGGCCGAGCGGGCCGACCCGGTTCGGGCCCGGGCGGATCTGGCTCCAGCCGATCGCCTTGCGCTCCCACAGCGTCAGGTAGGCAACGCAGAGCAGGAGCGGCAGCACCAGGGCGCCGATCTTGACGACCGTCCACATGACGGGCCAGAAGCCGCCGAACGTGGCGCTGCCGAAGGCGGTGACGGGATCGAAGTTCACGGCGTGCGGTGGGTCATCAGTGCGCCGGCAGCGGCGATGAAGCAGCCCGGGGTGCGCCGGCGCCGCCCGCGTCGCCGGCACCGGCCGGCTCCGCCAGGACGTCGACCGTGCCGAACATCGACCCGAGCGCCGCGGTCAGCGGGTGGCCGGCGGCGACGCGGACGACGTTCGACGCCAGCGACGGGTCGATGTGCGCGGGCAGGACGATCGAGGCCCGTCCCTGCGTGACGCGGACCATCGCCCCCTCGAGGATGCCGCGCTCGGCCGCGAGTTCGCTCGGTAGCCCCACCCGCGGCGGGCGGGCGTCGGCGGTCAGCTGCAAGGGCTTCGAGCGGCGCACCAGGGCGTCGGTCGAGTGGATGGGCACGTCGGCGATGCGTTCCAGCGCGCTCGCGCCACCGGGCGCTGCTGCCGGGCGTTCGCCGCTCGCTCGACGCGGGCCCGAGACGGCGGGCGCGGCCAGGCGTTCGCCGAGCGCGGCGACGTCGCCCAGCGCTTCGGCGCGGACCTCGTCGGGCGTCTCGAACGCGAAGCCCGGCAGGCCGAGCAGGTTGCCGAGGACGCGCAGCGCCTTCCAGGCCGGACGTGCCTCGCCGAGCGGCTTGACGACGCCGTGAAAGCTCTGCACCCGGCCCTCGGCGCTGACGAAGGTGCCGGCGGTCTCGGTGAATGGGGAGATCGGCAGCAGGACGTCGGCGCTGTCGTCCGCAGGGGCCGGCTTGAAGGCGCTGAGCGACACGATCATCTCGGCCCGTGCCAGCGCCGCAATCGCCGTCACCGGGTCGGCGCAGTCGAGGCTCGGCTCGACGTTGAGGAGCACGCACGCCTTCAGCGGCGCGTCGGCGCCGAGCATCCGGGCCGCATCGAGCCCGCTGCCGTTCGGCCGGGCGCCGACGAGCTGCGCGCCGACCGTGTTCGCGCCGTCGACGAGCCAGCCGAAGCTCGCTCCCGTGTGCTCGGCGATCCAGCGGCCGAGGCGCTCAAGCGCGGCCGCCTCCGGGTGCTGCGAGGCGGTGCTGCCCAGCAGGACGGCCTTGCGCTCGCCGCTCTGCAGCACCGTGGCGATGGCGCGCGCTTCGTCGCTGTCGCGGGCTTCGGCCGGCGCGGCGATGCCCTTGGCCGTGGCGATGGCGCCGGCGATGTCGGCCAGCGCCTGCGGCCAGGCGCTCGGCGCGACCGCCATGCTCGGGCCCATCGGCATCAGCCAGTCGTCGCGCAGCGCATGCACGCTCATGATCCTGGCGCCGCGCTTGGCCGCCGCACGCAGGCGGACGGCGAGCAGGGGAAGGTCCTTGCGCAGGAACGAGCCGACGACGAGCACCCGCTGCAGCTCCGCCATCGAGGCGATCGGACGGCCGAGCCAGCGGACGGCGCCGCCCGGCGGCTCCGGCGCGAGCTCGCGCAGCCGGGTGTCGACGTTGTCGCTGCCCAGGCCGCGCATCAGCTTGGCGAGCAGGTGCAGCTCCTCGACGGTGCTCATCGGGTGCGCCAGCGCACCGACGCTCTGCGGCCCGTGCTCGACCGAGATCTGGGTCAGGCCGCGCGCCACGTAGTCGAGCGCGACCGTCCAGTCGACCGCCTTCCATTCCCCGCCCTGGCGGATCATCGGCTGCGTCAGCCGCTCGTCGCTGCCGAGCGCCTCGTACGAAAAGCGGTCGCGGTCGCTGATCCACGATTCGTTGACGCTCTCGTTCTCGAGCGGCAGGACGCGCATGACGCGCGCGCCCTTGACCTGAACCAGGAGGTTGCTGCCGACGGCGTCGTGCGGGCTCACGCTCTTGCGCCGCGACAGCTCCCAGTTGCGGGCGCGGAAGCGGAACGGCTTGCTCAGCAGCGCGCCCACCGGGCACAGGTCGATCATGTTGCCTGAGAGCTCGGAGTCGATCGTGTCGCCGGCGACGGTCGTGATCTCGGAGTGCTCGCCGCGATTGATCATGCCGAGCTCCATCACGCCCGCGACCTCGAGGCCGAAGCGGACGCAGCGCGTGCAATGGATGCAGCGGTTCATCTCCTGCATCGAGATCAGCGGGCCGACGTCCTTCGGGTAGACAACGCGCTTGTCCTCGCTGTAGCGCGAGCTCGACGCGCCGTAGCCGACGGCCAGGTCCTGCAGCTGGCATTCGCCGCCCTGGTCGCAGATCGGACAGTCGAGCGGGTGGTTGATGAGGAGGAACTCCATCACCCCCTGCTGCGCGTTGAGGGCCTTGTCGCTGCGCGTGCGCACGACCATGCCCTGCGTCACCGGCGTGGCGCAGGCCGGCATGGGCTTCGGTGCCTTCTCGATGTCGACCAGGCACATGCGGCAATTGGCCGCGATCGTCAGCTTCTTGTGATAGCAGAAGTGCGGGATGTAGGTGCCGGCCTCGTCGGCAGCATGCATGACCATGCTGCCCTCGGGCACCGACACCTTCTTGCCGTCGAGCTCGATCTCGATCATGGCGCTACTTTCTCGAGCGGGCCGCCCTTTGGCGCGCCGGGGTGCAGGCCGTACTGCAGGTTCGCCGCGGCGGCCGTGAGCTCGGGGTGCAGCGTCTTCGCCGGCCCGATCAGGCGCGCGTCGGCGGGCGGCGAATGCTGCTCGATCAGGGCGACGAACTCGTCCCTGAAGTGCTTGATCATCGCCCGCACCGGCATCGCCGCGGCGTCGCCGAGGGCGCAGATCGTGCGGCCCTGGATGTTGTCGGACACCGAGTTGAGCAGGTCGATGTCGGCCAGCCGCCCCTGCCCCTTGGTGATGCGCTCGATCATCCGGTACAGCCAGCCCGTGCCCTCGCGGCACGGCGTGCACTGGCCGCAGCTCTCGTGCATGTAGAAGTACGACAGGCGCAGCAGCGAATGGACCATGGAGCGCGAGTCGTCCATGACGATCACCGCGCCCGAGCCGAGCATCGAGCCGGCCTTGGCGATGGAGTCGTAGTCCATCGTCACCTCGTTCATGATCGCCGCCGGCAGCACCGGCGCCGACGAACCGCCTGGAATCACGGCCTTCAGCGTACGGCCCTCCGGCACGCCGCCGGCGAGTTCGAGCAGCTTCGTGAACGGCGTGCCGAGCGGGACTTCGTAGTTGCCCGGCCGCTGCACGTCGCCCACCACCGAGAAGATCTTGGTGCCGCCGTTGTTCGGCTTGCCGACCTCGAGGTAGGCCGGTCCGCCGTTGAGGATGATCCACGGCACCGCCGCGAAGGTCTCGGTGTTGTTGATCGTGGTCGGCTTGCCGTACAGGCCGAAGCTCGCCGGGAACGGCGGCTTGAAGCGCGGCTGCCCCTTCTTGCCCTCGAGCGACTCGAGCAGCGCCGTCTCCTCGCCGCAGATGTAGGCACCGAACCCGTGGCTCGCATGCAGCTGGAAGCTCCACCCGGAGCCGAGCAGGTTGTCGCCGAGGTAGCCGGCGGCGCGCGCCTCCTCGAGGGCTTCCTCGAAGCGATCGTAGACCTCGAAGATCTCGCCGTGGATGTAGTTGTAGCCCACGGCGGTGCCCATGGCGTAGGCGGCGATGATCATCCCCTCGATGACCATGTGCGGGTTGAACATCAGGAGGTCGCGGTCCTTGCAGGTCCCCGGCTCGCCCTCGTCGGAATTGCAGACCAGGTACTTCGGGCCGGGGAACTGGCGCGGCATGAAGCTCCACTTCAGGCCGGTCGGGAAGCCGGCGCCGCCACGGCCGCGCAGGCCCGAGGCCTTGACCTCGGCGATCACCTGCTCCGGCTTCATTCCCTTGCCCTCGCCCTGCTCGAGGATCTTCGCGATGGCCCGGTAGCCGCCGCGCGCCTGGTAGTCACCGATGCGCCAGTTCGTGCCGTCGAGGCCGGCGTAGATCTGCGGCTCGATGTGGCGGCCGTGGAAGCAGGTTTCCCGGCCGCTGGCCTGGAAGCGGGAGAGGTCCAGGGTCGGGGTCATGGCGCGTCGGCGCGTGACGGCTCGCGCAGCGTGCGGACCAGGTCGTCGAGCCTGTCGTCGGTCATGAAGCTCAGCATCTGCCGGTCGTTGACGAGCATGACCGGCGCATCGGCACAGGCGCCGAGGCACTCGGCCTTCTGGACGGTGAAGGCGCCGTCCGGCGTGGTGCCGCCCTCCTCCACCTGGAGCGAGCTGCAGAGGTGCTCCAGGGCGTGCTGGCCGCCGCGCAGCTGGCACGGCAGGTTGGTGCAGACATTCAGCTTGAAGCGGCCGACCGGCTTCTGGTTGAACATGTTGTAGAAGGTCGTCACCTCGTGCACGGCGATGACCGGCATGCCGAGTGCAACGGCGACCAGGGCTTCGCTTTCCTGCGACACGTGGCCGTGCTCCTGCTGCAGGATCGCCAGGCAGGCTATCACCGCGGAGGCCTTGTGCTCTGGCGGGTACTTGGCGATCTCCCGCTCGAAGCGACGCGCTGCTTCCTCGGACAGCATCGCCTGCACAGGCACCGCGGCGTTCATCGGTCGATCTCCCCGAAGACGATGTCCATCGTGCCGATGATCGCGACCGCGTCGGCGATCATGTGGCCGCGCGCGAGCTCGTCGAGCGCGGCGAGATGCGAAAAACCCGGGGCGCGTATCTTCAGTCGGTACGGCTTGTTGGCTCCGTCGCTGACGATGTAGACGCCGAACTCGCCTTTCGGCGCCTCGACCGCCGCATACGCCTCGCCCTGGGGGACGCGGAAGCCTTCGCTGAAGAGCTTGAAGTGGTGGATGAGGTCCTCCATGCCCGACTTCATGTCGAGCCGCGACGGCGGCGCCACCTTGTGGTTGCTCGTGATCACCGGGCCCGGGTTGGCGCGCAGCCACTCGACGCACTGGCGGATGATCCGGTTCGACTGCCGCATCTCCTCGACGCGGATCAGGTAGCGGTCGTAGGTGTCGCCGTTGACGCCGAGCGGCACGTCGAAGTCGACCTGGTCGTAGACGTCGTAGGGTTGGTGCTTGCGCAGGTCCCACAGCACGCCCGAGCCGCGCAGCATCGGACCGGTGAAGCCGAGGTTGATGGCGCGCTCGGGGGTGACGACGCCGATGCCGACCGTGCGCTGCTTCCAGATCCGGTTGTCCGTGAGCAGCGTCTCGTACTCGTCGACCTTGGCCGGGAAGCGCCGCGCGAAGTCGTCGATGAAGTCGAGCAGAGAGCCGCTGCGGTTGTCGTTCAGCTCGCGCGTCGCCTTGGTGCCGCGGATCTTCGACTCGCGGTACTGCGGCATCGTGTCGGGCAGGTCGCGGTAGACGCCGCCCGGCCGGAAGTAGGCGGCGTGCATGCGGGCCCCGGAAGCCGCCTCGTAGATGTCGAACAGGTCCTCGCGCTCGCGGAAGCAGTAGATGAAGATGTTCATCGCACCGCAGTCGAGGCCGTGCGCGCCGAGCCACATCAGGTGGTTCATCAGGCGCGTGATCTCGGCGTACATGACGCGGATGTACTGGGCCCGGACCGGCACGTCGACGCCGAGCAGCTTCTCGATCGCCAGGCAGTAGCCGTGCTCGTTGCACATCATCGAGACGTAGTCGAGCCGGTCCATGTAGGGCAGCGACTGGATGTAGGTGCGCGTCTCGGCGAGCTTCTCGGTCGCCCGGTGCAGCAGGCCGACGTGCGGGTCGGCGCGCTGGATGACCTCGCCGTCGAGCTCGAGCACGAGGCGAAGAACCCCGTGCGCCGCCGGATGCTGCGGACC
>NZ_JANODC010000157.1:0-3814 GCF_031412495.1 Rhizobacter sp.
CCGCTCATCCACTTGCCCTTGCCGTAGCGTTCCTGGGCGCGGCGAACGCCCTCGACGCCGAGCATCGCGCTCATCAGTCCGCGCATGTAGAGAACGCTGCCGACCTCCTCCTTCGGGCCCGTGCCCTGACCCTTGCCGTGCACCAGGGCCAGGACGTCCTTGACGACCTTCGAGTTCGGCTCGGCGCCGTGCTGCAGGGTCAGTCCGTTGTAGCCCTTGGCGCCATCGCCGACATCCTTCACGTCCGGTTCGGCGGCTGCCCACCAGACCCCGTACATCTTCTCGCGCGGGAAGCCGGTCGCGACCGCCTCCTTCAGCGCGGTGGAGTTCATCACTCCCCATCCCCACAGGAAGACGTAGTCCGGCCTGTTCTGCCGGATCTGCAGCCACGCCGCCTTCTGCTCGACACCGGGATGCGTCACCGGGATCGAGTTGAACTCGAATCCGTGCATCTTGGCCCGTTCCTGCAGCAGCGGGATAGGCTCCTTGCCGTACGGGCTGTCGTGGTACACGAGGGTGATCTTCTTGCCCTTCAGCTTGTCGAAGCCGCCTTCTTTCTTGGCGATATGCTGGGTCAGGATGTCGGCCGCCACCCAGTAGGTGCCGGCGAGCGGGAAGTTCCACTTGAAGATGCTGCCGTCGGCGCTCTCGCTGCGGCCATACCCGGCGGTGATCAGGGGGATCTTGTCGCCCGGCGCCTTTTCCGTCAATGCAAAGGTGATGCCGGTGGACAGCGGCTGGAACACCGTGGCGCCGCCGTTCTTGCCCTTCAGGCGCTCGTAGCACTCGACGCCCTTGTCGGTCGCGTAGCCGGTCTCGCACTCCTCGAAGGAGATCCGCACGCCGTTGATGCCGCCCTGCGCGTTGATCAGCTTCAGGTAGTCGACGTAGCCGTTGGCGAACGGCACCCCGTTCGGGGCATAGGCCCCGGTCCGGTAGACGAGCACCGGGAAGAACTGCTCCTTCGCCTGCGCGCTGACCAGGGTGGCCGTGGTCAGGCTGCCGAGCCCTGCCGCGGCGAGCGTCGCCGCCAATGCAATCGATCTCAGTTTCATGGCTGTCTCCAGAGGTTGAAAAAGCACTCGCCGGTGCGTCGGTTGGGAAACCTTCAATGCGGGAACGGCCAGAGCCGCAGCTTCTCTTTGGCCGTCGACCAGAGCCGCGCGATGCCGTGCGGCTCGACGATCAGGAAGAACACGATCAGGGCGCCGAAGATCATGAAGGTGAGGTGCGAGGCCAGGGCCGTGTCGATGGGAACGCCGAACCAGTACGGGAGGTTGTCAAGGATGATCGGCAGGACCACGATGAAGGCGGCGCCGAAGAAGCTCCCCATGATCGAGCCGAGGCCCCCGATGATGACCATGAACAGGAGCTGGAACGAGCGGTCGATCGAGAACGCGGCTGGCTCCCACGAGCCGAGGTGGACGAAGCCCCAGAGCGCACCGGCCACGCCGACGATGAACGAGCTCACGGCGAAGGCGGTGAGCTTGGCGTAGACGGGCCGGATGCCGATCACGGCGGCGGCGACGTCCATGTCGCGGATCGCCATCCACTCCCGGCCGATGTGCCCGCGCACGAGGTTCTTCGCGAGCAGGCCGAAGACGATCACGAAGCCCAGGCAGAAAAGGTACTTCTGGACCGGGCTTTCGATGGGGAAGCCGAACACCTGGAGGCCGCCGACGTTGACCGATCCCGACGACGAGTAGTTGGTGAACCACTTGATGCGCAGGAAGGCCCAGTCGGTGAAGAACTGGGCCGCCAGGGTCGCGACCGCCAGGTACAGGCCCTTGATGCGCAGGGAGGGAATCCCGAACACCACCCCGACGGCGGTGGCGCAAAGTCCGCCGAGCAGCAGGGCCACGATCAGCGGCATGCCCTCGACGCGGACCATGAAGTTGTACGCGGCGTACGCACCGACCGCCATGAAGGCGCCGGTGCCCAGCGAGATCTGCCCGCAGTAGCCGACCAGGATGTTGAGGCCGAGCGCCGCGAGCGACAGGATGAGGAAGGGGATCAGCACGGCCCGGAACAGGTACTCGGGTGCGGTCAGCGGGATCACGACGGCCGCGAAAGCCAGCAGCAAGCCGATCGCGATCCGGTCCTGGGCGATCGGAAAGACCTGCTGGTCCGCCCGGTAGCTGGTCTTGAACTGGCCGTTCTCGCGGTAGATCATGCCCCCACGCTCCCTCTGGTCGCTGCCCCCCGAGGGGGTGCCTGCAGCGGACCGGCGGAGCCGGATCCGCGCAGGACCTTGATGGGATCGAAGTTCGCGAAGTTCATACCCGATCGATGATCTTCTCGCCGAACAGGCCTTGCGGCCGGACCAGCAGGAAGACAAGCGCGAGCACGTAGGCAAACCAGATCTCGATGCCGCCGCCGAAGGTCGGGCCGATGTAGACCTCGGACAGCTTCTCGCCGACGCCGATGATCAGGCCGCCGATGATCGCCCCCGGCACCGAGGTCAGGCCGCCGAGGATCACGACCGGCAGCGCCTTCAGGGCGACCAGCGAGAGCGAGAACTGGACGCCGAGCTTGCTGCCCCAGATGACGCCGGCGACCAGGGCGACGAACCCCGCCACCGACCAGACGATGACCCAGATGCGGCTGAGCGGAATGCCGATCGACTGCGCCGCCTGGTGGTCGTCGGCGACGGCGCGAAGGGCGCGGCCGGTCGACGTCTTCTGGAAGAACCGGCTCTGGACCGTGACCAGGGCGGCGGCGATGACCGCGGCGTACAGGTCTTCCTTGCTGATCAGGATGCCGCCGGGGAAGGTGCTCTCGAACAGGAAGACCGGGTCCTTCGGCATGCCGATGTCGAGCTTGTAGATGTCGCTGCCGAAGATCGTCTGGCCGAAGCCGTCGAGGAAATAGGTGATGCCCAGCGTCGCCATCAGCAGCGTGATGCCTTCCTGGTTGACGAGCCGGCCGAGCACCAGCCGCTCGATCAGCCAGGCCACGCCGATCATGATGATCATCGCGACGGCGAAGGCGAGCACGTTGGCGAGCAGCTTGTTGTCGAAGCCGAGCCACTGCGGCAGCCAATAGGAAAAGCGCGCCATCGCCAATGCGGCGAAGAGGACCATGGCGCCCTGGGCGAAGTTGAACACGCCCGACGCCTTGAATATCAGCACGAAGCCGAGCGCGATCAGCGAATAAAGCATGCCGGCCATGAGGCCGCCGATCAGCGTCTCGAGGAAGCCGCCCATCAGTGCGACGTCCCCAGATAGGCGCTGATCACGTCGGGGTTGCTGCGCACCTCGGCCGGCGTCCCGTCGCCGATCTTCTTGCCGTAGTCGAGCACGACGACGCGGTCGCTGATGTCCATGACGACGCTCATGTCGTGCTCGATCAGGACGATCGTGGTGCCGAACTCGTCATTCACGTCGAGGATGAAGCGGCTCATGTCCTGCTTCTCCTCGACGTTCATGCCGGCCATCGGCTCGTCCAGCAGCAGTACCTGCGGCTCCATGGCCAGCGCGCGGCCCAGGTCCACGCGCTTCTGCAGCCCGTAGGGGAGCCGTCCCACCGGCGTCTTGCGGTAAGCCTGGATCTCCAGGAAGTCGATGATCCGCTCCACCGCGGCGCGCTGCGTCATCTCCTCGCGCTCGGCTGCGCCCCAGCGGATCGCCTGCTGGAAGAGGTTGGTCTTCATGCGCAGATTGCGGCCGGTCATCATGTTGTCGAGCACGCTCATGCCCTTGAACAGGGCCAGGCTCTGGAACGTGCGGGCGACGCCCATTTCCGCGACCTGGCGCGGGTTCATGTGCCGGAAGGTCCTGCCGCGCAGGCTGATCGAGCCCGTCTGCGGCTGGTA
>NZ_JANODC010000158.1:0-2058 GCF_031412495.1 Rhizobacter sp.
GCCCCCAGCACGACGAGCTGCTCGGCGAGGAGCAGGTAGCCGCTGACCGGCTCGAGGACGTGCTGCCAGGGACGCGTCGCCCCGGGATAGCGAACCTCGAGGGCGACGGAATCGACCGCGGCGCGGAAGAAATCGGGGACCAGGCGGTCGCGCGCCCAGTCGCCGCCGCCGATGACATTGCCGGCTCGTGCCGTTGCGAGGGAAATGCCCTGGGTGGCGAGAAAGGAGTCGCGGTACGCGGCCGAGACGAGCTCCGAGCAGGCCTTGCTGTTCGAGTAAGGATCGTGCCCGCCGAGCGGCTCCGGCTCGCGGTAGCCCCAGGCCCACTCCTGGTTCTGGTAGCACTTGTCGGTGGTCACGTTGACGATGGCCTTCACGCCCGGCGTCTTTCGCACCGCCTCGAGCAGGTGGACGGTGCCCATGACGTTCACCGAGTAGGTCTCGACCGGGTCGAGGTAGGACTCGCGCACCAGCGGCTGCGCCGCGAGGTGAAAGACCACCTCCGGCGCGGCGGCGCGCAAGGCCGTGCCGAGCGCGTCGGCGTCGCGCACGTCGCCGATCGTGTGACCGGCGAGGCGGTCGGCGATGCGCGCAACCGCGAACAGGCTGGGCTCCGTCGGTGGCTGCAGCGAGTAGCCGTGCACCTCGGCGCCGGCATGGGTCAGCCAGAGGCTCAGCCAGCCGCCCTTGAAGCCGGTGTGACCGGTCACGAACACCTCGCGGCCGCGCCAGAAGTCGCTCATGGCCAGGTCTTCCACGGCGCCTCGCCGCTGGCCCACAGCTGCTCGAGGTGGGTCTTGTCGCGCAAGGTGTCCATCGGCTGCCAGAAGCCGGTGTGCTCGAACGCCATCAGCTCGCCCTCCTCGGCGAGCCGGTTCAGCGGCCCGGCCTCCCAGCTCGACTGGTCGCCGTCGATGTAGGGCAGGCAGCGCGGCGACAGCACGAAGAAGCCGCCGTTGATCCAGCCGCCGTCGCCGCGCGGCTTCTCGATGAAGCCCTGCACGCTCTGCCCGTCCATCAGCAGCGCGCCGTAGCGTCCGGGCGGCTGGACCGACGTGACCGTGGCGATCCGCCCGTGCGAGCGATGGAAAGCGATCAGCTTGCCGATGTCGACGTCGGCGACGCCGTCGCCGTAGGTGAAGCAGAACGCGTCGTCGTCGCTGACGTAGCTCGCGACCCGCTTCAGGCGCCCGCCCGTCAGCGTCTCGTCACCGGTGTCGACGAGCGTCACTCGCCAGGGCTCGGCGTTGCGCTGGTGCACGCGCATCTTGTTCTTCTCCATGTCGAAGGTGACGTCCGACATGTGCAGAAAATAGTTGGCGAAGTACTCCTTGATCACGTAGCCCTTGTATCCGCAGCAGATCACGAAGTCGTGGATGCCGTGCGCCGAGTACATCTTCATGATGTGCCACAGGATCGGCTTGGCGCCGATCTCGATCATCGGCTTGGGCTTGAGGTGGGTTTCCTCGGAGATGCGGGTGCCGAGACCTCCGGCCAGGATGACGGCTTTCAATGCGGGATCTCCATCATGCGAGGGGAGACGAATTTCTGCGCCACCTTGCGGATCAGCTTCAGGCAGATGCCGAGCGATGCCTCGCCGGGCGACATACCGAGCTCGCGAAGCGATCCGTAGCACTCGCGGTTGGCGTCGAGGATGGCGCGCACGGAGCGGTTCGACACGCCGCCCTCGCGCATCGACACCAGCGGCAGGGCCAGGACGGCGACGTTGTCGGCGGCCTGCCGCAGCGCCTCGGTCATGAGCTTGAAGTCGGCTGCGATCCGCTTCGACTCGTCGAAGCCGCCGACGCCGAGCAGGAGTTGGCGCCGGGCGATGAAGGCGGGGTGCGGCGGGTGCCACGAGAAGCGCCTCGCCCGCGCCACGTCGGCCGGGACGCGCCAGTAGCGCGTCGGGCGGGCGCCGCGGGCACCGTCCTTGAACATCTCGATCTCGCCGATCAGCACCGGCGGCCTGCGCTCGCCGAGGATCGACAGGATCGAGGGCCAGGCGAGCGCGATCCGCGCGTGCAGCAGGTCGTCGGAATTCAGGAACCAGACGTA
>NZ_JANODC010000159.1:0-1761 GCF_031412495.1 Rhizobacter sp.
CGGCGTCGTCAGGACCTTGGTGCTGGTGCGACCCCCGTCGTGCTCGAGCACGAAGTCGGTGAACGTCCCGCCGATGTCGACGGCCAAGCGGGCGCTGGCACTCATGGTGATCGATCCTCTTTCGCTCAGGTTTCGCTTACGCTGTTTCGGCGAGATTGCCACCGAGGTAGGCATGGCGGATGCGGGGGTCGTGCATGACCTCGGACGCCGGCCCCTCCATGAAGATGCGGCCGAGCTCAAGCACGATCGCCCGGTCGGAAGCGAGCAGCGCACCGTGCGCGTTCTGCTCGACCATCAGCACGGTCACGCCGGTGCCGGCCACCGTCCGCGCCAGGTCGAAGACTTCCTTCTGCATGATCGGCGACAGCCCGAGCGACGGCTCGTCCAGCAGCAACAGGCCCGGCTTCAGCATCATCACCATTGCGGTCTCGAGCATCTGCTGCTCGCCTCCCGACAGATTGCCGGCGCTGACGCCGAGTTTCGCGCGCAAGGCCGGGAAGAGCCCGAGCACGCGCTCGGTCGCTTCCCCGTGCCGGGACGCGCCGAGGCTGTAGCAGGCCATCTTCAGGTTCTCGGCGACCGACATCAGCGGAAAATTGCAGCGGCCCTGCGGCACGAAGCCGACCCCCAGGCGCAGCCGCTCCCATGGCGGCAGCTTCTCGATCGGCTTGCCGTCGTAGACGATCCGCCCACCGAACCACTTGCAGGTCCCGTAGATCGCCCGCATCAGCGTCGACTTGCCGGCGCCGTTGCCGCCGATCAGCGTCGTGATCGTGCCGGCCTCGAACGCAGCCGAGAAGTCATGGACAACCGGCAGCTCGCCGTAGCCGGCGGTCAGGCCTTCGATCTGAAGCGCAGAGGTCAAGGGAGTCTGTGTGGCTTATGGACGGGACACGCGGCCGGCCCGATCACGCGCGGATGCCGAGGTACGCCTCAAGCACGCGCGCGTCCGCGTGAACCTCGGCCGGCGACCCTTCCGTCAGTTTCGCACCTTGCGCGAACACGACCACGTGGTCACACAGGTTCATGATGAACTCCATGTTGTGCTCGATGACGAGGAAGGTCTCGCCGGCGCCGCGCAAGGCACGGATCGCCGTCTCGATCTCGCGGATCCGCGTCGGGTTCACTCCGGCAACGGGTTCGTCGAGCACGACCAGGCGAGGCTTCGACATCAGGGCGGACGCCAGGGCGACGAGCTTCTTCTGGCCGTACGACAGGATGCTGACCGGCATTTCGGCGTAGCGCTCGAGCCCGACCAGTGCGACCAGCTCGCGCGCCCGAGCGGTAGCGTCGGACTCCGCCTTGCGAAGGCGCCCGGTCCGCAACAGCGCATCGGCCCAGCTGACCGCGTCGAAGGATTGCATGGCCACGAGCAGGTTCTCCAGCAGCGTCATCTGGTCGTAGATGCGCACCGTCTGGAACGTCCGCATCAGCCCGGCACGAGCGATCCGCCAGGACGCGAGCCCGCCGATGTCCTGCCCGTCGAGCGTCACCCGACCGCGATCCGGTACCTGGAAGCCGGTGATGCAGTCGATCGTCGTGCTCTTCCCGGAGCCGTTCGGTCCGATGATGCCGACGATGCTGTTCTCCGGCACCGAGAACGACACCCCGTCCACCGCCCGGACGCCCTGGTACGACTTCGCGAGGTCGGATACGACGAGCAGCGCATCCATGTCGTCGACGTCGCTCAGGCGAGAGACTGGCGCAGTCGGGCGATGCGCCGCTCGCGCAGCCAGCCCGCCACGCCCTGCGGCATCACGA
>NZ_JANODC010000160.1:0-23295 GCF_031412495.1 Rhizobacter sp.
CCAGGCGACGAGCCGCTCGAGCAGGATCGAAGCGCCGTGCAGCACCTGGGCCGTGCTGTCGGCACGGGCGAACAGCTCGAGCCGGCTCTCGAAGGAAGGCGCGAGGACGATCGGCTCGCGCGGGTCGGGCCGGCGGCCGAGCGCAGCGTCGATGTCGAGGAGCAGGCCTTCGCCGAAGCGCCGCGCCAGGCCGGAGCGGGGCAGGCCGAGCAGGTCGCCGAGCTGGCGCAAGCCCATGCCCTGCAGCGCCTCCCAGTGCTCGCGGCCGGGCCCGAGCATCCAGACCGGAACGTTGTGCAGGGCGCGCCGCGTCTGCGCGAGGTCGGCGCAGTGCGGTGCCGGCTGCAGGCGCGACAGCAGCGCGGCGCCCTGGGCGGTGGCGGCAGTGGCGACGCGGATCGCATGGCCGAGCGGGCGAACCGCCTGGTCGAGCCGCTCCAGCAAGGGGTCGATTCCGCCGAAGTAGCGCAGGCTGGCCTCGACCTCCAGCAGGACGGTGTCGGCCCCGGCACCGTAGTGGCCCGGCTGCAACGACACCTTGGGCGTGAAGGCCAGGGCCGCGTGCGCCACCGGCGTCAGGGCGGCGGCATCCCGGGCCGCATCGGCCTGGCCGAGGATGACGCGGGGCGCCAGGGCGAGCGCGGTCGCCCGCTTCAGCCCCGGCTGGACCCCCTGGGCCTGGGCGGCCCCGTTGACGGCGGCGATCCGGTGCGCATCGACGAGGGCGATCGGCCACTCCGCCGCGTCAGCGGCCGGGTCGGCGGCGAGCGTCGCTGCGAAGGATTCGAGCGACAGCGAAGGCAGGTGCAGCGCGACCCAGAGCACGATGGAAGATCGGTGGCGGTTCCGGGCTGCGCCAGGTCACTCGATCAGGCCTCGAGGTTGACGAAGGTGGCGGCTCGAAGCGCTTCGGGGCCGTTGCCCGCCGCGCATCCTTCCGCCTGCTTCAATACGCTGTCGGAGCGCCGTCGCGCGGCGTTCGACAGCACCGGCGGCAGCTCCAGCCGCAACGGTGATTCGAGCGGCGGCCCGCGCCGCTTCAGGATGCGGACCTGCAGCCGGTCGGCGCCGCCGGGCCGCAGGGCGAGGCGAAGCGGTGACGCGGTGGGGCGGGCGGCTGCCGCCGTCTCGCGCAGCACGAAGGCGGCGCCGTCGTGGTGGTGGGCGGCGAGCTGGAGTCGGCGCAGCCGCTCGGTGCGCAGGCGCGGCGGCAGCCAGGCGATCAGCGCACCGACGTGGCCGCTCTTCAGCGCCTGTTCGAGGGCCCACAGGCTGTCGCTGCCGGGGATCACCCGGGCCCGGGTGTTGACGACGAGGAGCTCGCCGACGTCGATGCCGAGGCCGGCGAGCGCCTCCGCCGACAGCGCCGCCGGTGGGTCGAAGACCATCACCAGCCGGCCTGCGCGCTGCGCCGCCAGCAGCGGGGGAGTGAGAAGACGGACTTCGCCGATGCCGGCATGGGGCAGCAGCAGTTCGGTCAGGGCGCGGCGCGGCCAGCCGCCATCCGGGAGCTCGGCGTCGAGTTCGGCGAAGCCGCTGGTCACCGCCTGGATGCCGGCCCGGCCGAGCTGGTACCCGAGCCAGAGCGCCGGGTGCAGGGTCTCGGGTGAACGCAGGCCGGCGCGCCGGGCTTCGACGCGATTCGCCCCCTGCCGCTGCAGCGGCGAAGCGATGTCGGACGGGAGCGCAAGGTCCATGGCATGACTGTATGTCCATACAGTATCCCTGACAAGCGACGGGCAAGAGGATGCTCAGGGCAACCAATCAGTTGCTTGAAGCAACGGTATCGGTCCAGAATCGCTCGACCGAAGGCCCCCCATGACCGCTTCCCCGCTCCCTGCCAACCCGCGCACCGAGGCCATCCGCCGCTTCAACCGCTTCTACACCCGGCGCATCGGCGTCCTGCACGAGAACCTGGTCGAGACGCCGTTCACCCTGACCGAGTCGCGCCTGCTCGGGGAGTTCGCGCACCGGGACCGCACGACCGCGGCCGAGCTGGCACGCGACCTCCACCTCGACCCCGGCTACCTCAGCCGCCTCCTGCGCGGGCTCAAGGAGAGGAGGCTGATCCGCGCCGAGCGCTCCGGCGACGACGCCCGCCACCTGCACCTGTCGATCACCGCCGCCGGGCAGCGCGCGTTCGCGCCCCTCGACCGGCGCAGCGAAGCCGACGTCGCCGCCCTGCTCGCGCCCCTGCCCGACGGCGACCAGCGCGAGCTCCTCGATGCCATGGCGCGCATCGAGCGCCTCCTCGGCGAGCGCGGCCGGGAGCGCCGGCCCTGGCACCTGCGCCCGCCGCGCAACGGCGACATGGGCTGGGTCGTCGCCCGGCACGGCGCCCTCTACGCCGGCGAGTACGGCTGGGACATGCGCTTCGAGGCGCTGGTGGCGCGCATCGCCGCCGATTTCGTCGAACGCTTCGACGCCGAGCGCGAGGCCTGCTGGATCGCCGAGCGCGAGGGCGACAACCTCGGCTGCGTCTTCCTCGTGCAGGCCCGCGACGAGGCCACTGGCGCCGTCGTGGAAGGCACGGCGCAGCTGCGCCTGCTCATCGTCGAGCCCGGGGCGCGCGGGCTCGGCATCGGCGCTCGCCTCGTCGACGAGTGCGAGCGATTCGCCCGCGCCAAGGGCTACCGCCGCATCGTCCTGTGGACCAACAGCGTGCTCGTCGCGGCACGCGGCATCTACACGCGGGCCGGCTACGTCCTCAGCCGCAGCGAGCCGCACCAGAGCTTCGGCCAGGCCCTGGTCGGGGAAAACTGGGAGCTGACACTGGCGTGAAGGCGGGCCCCGGGATGTCATCATCGGCGGCAACACCACCCGTCCGACAACTTCCCTCGGAGACGCGACATGAACGGTCTGATGATGCAGCAGCCGCTGCTGATTTCCTCCTTGCTGGTGCATGCCGAGCGCCACCACGGCGAGCAGGAGGTGGTCTCGCGCCGCGTCGAGGGCGACATCCACCGCACGACCTACCGAGAGCTCGCCAGGCGTGCCCGCCGGACCGCGAACGCCCTGGCCCGGCTCGGGATCAAGAGCGGCGATCGCGTCGCGACGCTGGCCTGGAACGGCTACCGCCACCTCGAGGTGTATTACGGCGTGTCCGGCTCCGGCGCCGTCCTGCACACCCTCAACCCGCGCCTGCATCCGGACCAGCTCACCTACATCGCCGACCACGCCGAGGACCGCGCGATCTTCTTCGACCTCACCTTCCTGCCGCTGGTCGAGGCGATCGCGCCGCGCGTGAAGACGATCAGGCACTGGGTCGCGCTCACCGACCGCGCGCACATGCCGGCGGCCAGCAAGATCGAGGGCCTCCTCTGCTACGAAGAGGTGATCGAAGCGGAAAGCGACCGCTTCGCCTGGCCCACCTTCGACGAGGCGCAGGCGTCTTCGCTCTGCTACACCTCGGGCACCACCGGCAACCCGAAGGGCGCCCTCTACAGCCACCGCTCGACGGTGCTGCACACGTTCGCGATCGCCCTGCCCGACGCCCTCAACTGCTCGGCGAGCGACGTCATCCTGCCGGTCGTGCCGATGTTCCACGTCAATGCCTGGGGCCTGCCGTACGCCGCGTGCATGACCGGTTCGAAGCTGGTCTTCCCGGGGCCCGGGCTCGACGGCAAGTCGCTCTACGAGCTCTTCGAAAGCGAGCGGGTCACGATGTCGGCCGGGGTCCCGACGGTCTGGCAGGGCCTGCTCGGCTACGTGCAGGCCAACGACCTGCGCTTCTCGACGATGCGGCGGACGGTCATCGGCGGCTCGGCCTGCCCGCCGGCGATGATGAAGACCTTCCAGGAAGGCTACGACGTGCAGGTCCTGCACGCCTGGGGGATGACGGAGATGAGCCCGGTCGGAACGGTCGCGGTGTTGAAGGGGTCGCAGCACGATCTCCCCGCGCCGGAGCGCTTCGCCGCGCAGTCCAAGCAGGGACGCGCGGTGTACGGGGTCGACATGAAGGTGGTCGGCCCCGACGGCGGCGAGCTGCCCTGGAACGGCAAGGACTCCGGCGAGCTCATGGTCCGCGGGCCATGGGTCATCGCCGAGTACTTCAAGGGCGAAGGCGGCGACCCGCTGGTCCGCGACGGCAACGGCGACGGCTGGTTCCCGACCGGCGACGTCGCGGCCATCGATGCCGACGGCTTCATGCAGATCACCGATCGCTCGAAGGACGTGATCAAGTCCGGCGGCGAGTGGATCGGCTCGATCGACCTGGAGAACATCGCCATGGCGCACCCTTGCGTGGCGATGGCGGCGTGCATCGCCGCGCGCCATCCGAAGTGGGACGAGCGGCCGCTGCTGATCGTCATGAAGAAGCCCGGCACGGAGCTGACCCGCGAGGAACTGCTCGCGTTCTACGAAGGCCGCATCGCCAAGTGGTGGACGCCCGACGACGTGGTCTTCGTCGATGCGATCCCCCTCGGCGCCACCGGCAAGATGCTGAAGAACCGGCTGCGCGAGCAGTACGGCGAGCGGCTGATGGCCGCTTCCTGACCTCGCCCGGCCTGTCTGCCCGGCGCCGGACGCCGGGCCTCGCCCATGAACGTCGGGATCGTCGCTGCTGCCATCGCGTTCGGCCTGTGGGGCTTCTTTCCGCTCTACTTCCGGCTGCTGCCGGAGGTCGCGCCCACGGAGGTCCTCGCCAACCGGATCGTCTGGTCGCTCGTGCTCCTCGCCAGTGCCCTGACGCTGCGCCGGCAGTGGGGCTGGCTCGCCGGCGTCGCGCGGCAGCCGAAGGTCCTGGCGGCGTTCGTGCTTACCGCCTTGCTGCTGTCGGCCAACTGGCTCACCTACATCTGGGCGGTGTCGAACGGCCATGTGGTCGACGCGAGCCTGGGCTACTTCATCACGCCGCTGGTCAACGTCGCCCTCGGCTACAGCATCCTCGGCGAGCGGCCCCGACCGACGCAGTGGCTCGCCCTCGGCCTGGCCTCGGCCGGCGTGGTGTGGCTGGCCGTCGGCGCCGGGGCCTGGCCGTGGATCGGGCTGGTGATCGGCCTCAGCTTCGGTGCCTACGGGCTGCTGCGCAAGATCGCCGTCATCGGCTCGCTCGAGGGGCTGACGCTCGAGACCCTCATCCTCGCCCCGGCGGCAGCGGTGGCCATGGCCTGGTGGTGGGGCAGCAGCGCGACCAGCTTTCCCGCCCCCGACCGGGCGACCAACGCCTGGTTGATCGGGCTCGGCCCGGCGACGACGGTGCCCCTCCTCCTCTTCGCCGTCGCCGCCCGGCGCCTGCCACTCACGACGCTCGGCGTCTTCCAGTACCTCAGCCCGACGATCCAGTTCCTGCTCGGCATCTGGCTCTTCAGGGAGCCGTTCGACAGCACCCGCTTCGCCGGCTTCGCGCTGATCTGGGTCGCGCTGGCGCTGTACACCCTGGACGGGTGGCGGCATCGCGGCCTCGCGGCTGCACCGCCCTAGCGTCCTGCGGGACGGCCCGCCACCGGATCGACACCGAAAACGGAACGCCTACATTGAACCCTGCAGTCCGCCGCCACGGCGCAGGTCGGCGCGGCAAGGTCGCGGACCGCTGCCGCCAAAGCCAACGCTCGCGCGGACCTGGCCGCCTCCCTGCGCAGCAATCCGCGCACGGGCCGGCTCATGCAGTGGCCGGGGCGAAGAACTGCTCGACGCCCTAGCGAGGCCGCCGCACCGGAGGAATCAGCCGGCAGCGATCACCTGTGCCGCTGCGTTGACGACGGCGGCGATCCGCCCGATGTCGCGCAGTTGCTGCGTCGTCATGCCTTCCTTCCTCAGCAGGGCGTAGTGCGACGAGATGCAGAAGTGGCACTTGCCGACGATGGACGCGGCGAGCGCGTAGGCCTCGAACTTCTTCTTGGCGACGCCGCCGGAGGTGGCATACGCGTTCATGCGCAGCTCGGCCCGCTGCGTCTTCAGGTCCTCGTCGCCGGCCATCTCCACGTATGGGTACCACGCGTTGTTCATGCCCATCAGGGCCGCGGCGGTGAGCGCGGCGTTGGCCTCGGCCGCCGGCGCCGCCTCCCGGAAGGCCTGGACCAGCGGCTTGCTCCTGGCGGCGAAGGCCGCCGCCAGGGCCACGCCCAGCGCGTCTTCGGGAGCCAGGCTCGAACGGCCGATGACGCCGTCCAGGTTGAGGCGGATGTCCTTGGCGTAGTCGGGGATCTGTTCCTTGATCCTGCTCAGGAATTCCATGGTCGTTTGCTCATGTTGTCGCGAAAAGGCCCGCCGGAGCGGGCCTCGATGGCGGCCGGGCGGAGTCCGGTCTCAGAGGGTCTGGCCGCCGACCGTGCGGTTGCACGGGCAGAGCTCGTCCGTCTGCAGGCCGTCGAGGATGCGCAGCACTTCCTCGGGGTTGCGGCCGACGTTGAGGTTGTTGACGCTGACGTGCTGGATCGTGTTGTCCGGGTCGACGATGAAGGTCGCGCGAAGCGCCACGCCTTCGGCCTTGTCGCGGACGCCCAGCTGGTCGACGAGCGAGCCCTTCGAGTCGGCGAAGCTCCAGTGGCCGAGCTTGCTGAGGTCCTTGTGGTCGCGCCGCCAGCCGAGCTTGGCGAACTCGTTGTCGGTCGAGCCCCCGAGCAGGACGGCATCACGTTCCTCGAACTGAGAGGCCAGCTTGTCGAAGCCGACGATCTCGGTCGGGCAGACGAAGGTGAAGTCCTTCGGCCAGAAATAGATCACCTTCCACTTGCCCGGGAAGCTCGTTTCGGTGAGGGTCTCGAATGCCGAGACGCCGTTTTCCTCGTGCTGGTTGAAGCCGGGCTTGACGCCGGTGACGCTGAAGGATTCGAGCTTGTCGCCAATGGTTTTCATGCGGGTCTTGCTGAGTTGAGAGCGCCTTGCGACGCGACAAGACCTAGTTTAGGCTATCGACTTATATGATTCAATTGGAAATGCCTAAAACGCCGATACATCACCTCAGGTCGCCGGCAAGGCTGGCGAGGGTCTCCGGCGCCACGTTCACGTGCGCCGGGTAGTTGGGGTGCTCGCAGCCGATTTTGACCCCGGCGCCCGCGCGAACCGCATCTCGCGCCGGCTTGGCCAGCTCGAAGCGCAGGAAGTGGACGGCCGATGTCTTCTCCTCGTTCTCCCGATCCAGGTCCTCGTCGGCGATCGCGTAACTGCGGGCGTGGCCCTCCACCTCGACGAAGACCCGGTCCTCGACGCCGATCAGGCGGGCGAGCTCGCGCTTGCGCTCGTTCGGATCGGGATACTCGATGAGCATCGTCGCCTTCCAGTTCGTCCCGTCCGGAACGAGGGGCGCGTAAGCCTCGATCTCGGCCAGGATGCCGGGCTCGTCGAAGATCTTCTCGATGTGCAGCATCTCCTGGATCTGCCGGCGAATCGTGGTCTCGTCCTCGAACTGCAGGCTGAGGTTCTCGCCGAGGCGGACCGTGCGCAGCTGCCGGTGCGCGATCACGGCCGCGCGCCCGCTCTTCCTGACCTTGGCATAGGCCTCGAGGGTCAACAGGCTCTCCCGGGTAATGCTCATGGCGTCTTCACTCCAGTCCGTAGGCGCGCCGCACCAGACTCAGCGGATGGCGGAGCTCGGCCGCCGCGAGCGAGTTCTCCGCCATGCCCTGGGCGATGTGATGGCCGGCCAGGGCGCAGTCAGAGCTGATGACGTCCGGCGCGCCGCTGGCCATCGAACGGAACACGGGCCTGCCGATCTTCATGGCGGCCTCGTGCGTCGGCGTCTTCACGCCGTAGGTGCCGGCGTGGCCGGAACAGCGCTCGACGACGATGAGCTCGACGGCGACGCTCTTGGCGATCAGCCTGAACATCTCCTCGGTCTTGCGGCCGATCTTCTGCACCCGGCCGTGGCAAGGCACGTGGTAGCTGACCTTGCCGAGGCCGACCTTGAAGTCGGTCTTCAGCAGGCCGTCGCGATGCCGGGCCATCAGGTATTCGAACGGGTCGAACATCGCCTCCTGCACCCGCGCGACGGCGGCCTCGCCCGGGAACAGCAGGGGCAGTTCCTGCTTGAACATGAGGGTGCACGAAGGAACAGCGGAGAGGATGGCGTAACCCTCGCGCGCATACCGTTCGAGCACCGGGATGTTGCGCTCCTTGAGCCGGGCCACGCCTTCGAGGTCGCCGAGCTCGAGCTTGGGCATGCCGCAGCAGCTCTCCTTCTCGACGATCTCGAACGGGATGTCGTTGTGCGCGAGCACGGCGAGCAGGTCGTGACCGATGCCCGGCTCGTTGTGGTTCACATAGCAGGTGGCGAAGACCGCCACCTTGCCCGGGCTGCGCTCGCCGTTGACGACGCGCGCCGGCGCGCTCTTGCGCGCTGCGCCGCGAAAACGACGGCTCGCCAGCGGTGGCAGCCAGGCGTCGGGGTGGACGCCGAGGGCCTTGTCGAGGACCTTGCGCACGGGCCGGGTCCGGTTGGCGGCATTGACTGCCTGCACGACGACCGGGATCCCGGCCAGCTGGCCGTGCACGTCGGTTGCTGCCAGCAGCCGCTCGCCCGCGCCAATGCCGCCCTGACCGAACTTGATCGCCTTCGCGCGCAGCATGACGTGCGGAAAGTCGACGTTCCACGGGTGCGGCGGGACGTACGGGCACTTCGTCATGTAGCAGAGGTCGCACAGGTAGCACTGGTCGACGACCTTGGCGTAGTCCTTCTTGTCCACGCCGTGCACCTCGCCGTCGGCCGTGGCGTCGATGAGGTCGAACAGCGTCGGGAACGACTGGCACAGGCTGACGCAGCGGCGGCAGCCGTGACAAATGTCGAACACCCGCTCCATTTCGGCGAAGGCCTTGCCCTCGTCGCGGTAGTCGGGACCCTTCCAGTCGATCGGATGCCGGGTCGGCGCCTCGAGATTGCCTTCGCGCAGGGTCATGGAGTGGGCAATTTGGTTCGCGTGCACAGGAAACGAACAAGGGCCGCGCGGGCCCTTGTTCGACGAACGTGAATCCGGCGTCAGTCGACGAACGCGTCGAGCGCCTTCTGGTAGCGGTTGGCATGCGAGCGCTCGGCCTTGGCGAGCGTCTCGAACCAGTCGGCGACCTCGTCGAAGCCCTCCTCGCGCGCGGTCTTGGCCATGCCGGGGTACATGTCCGTGTACTCGTGCGTCTCGCCGGCGACGGCCGACTTGAGGTTGTCGCGGCTCGAGCCGATGGGCATTCCGGTTGCCGGGTCGCCACAGGCCTCGAGGAATTCGAGGTGGCCGTGGGCATGGCCCGTCTCGCCTTCAGCGGTCGACCGGAACAGGGCAGCGACGTCGTTCTGTCCCTCGATGTCGGCCTTGTTCGCGAAGTAGAGATAGCGTCGGTTGGCCTGCGACTCGCCCGCGAACGCGTCGCGCAGACTCTGCTCGGTCTTGGATCCCTTCAATGCGGCCATCGTCGTCTCCTGTGGTGCTGCACTTCCGGCGCGACGCGCGCCGGTGGGCGAACCAGGCAACCGTAGCGCGTTCGGCGACGCGAGGCAATAAGGCACTTCTATCCGGCGAATTGGGTTCGTCTATGCGCAGGGCAGCAGGCGACACATCGAGCCGCCACCGAAGCCGATGCGCTTTGCTAAACTGCAGGTCGCCGTGGGGGGGTAGCTCAGCTGGGAGAGCGTCGCGTTCGCAATGCGAAGGTCGGGAGTTCGATCCTCCTCCTCTCCACCATCCGGCAGGTCCAGGCCCTGCCTGATCACTGGACGTTGATGACGCGCAGCCCCATGAGCCTGCCGCCGACCTTGTCGAGCACCTGAATGGTCGTCTGCCGCGGCTTGAAGCCCTGAGGCAAGGGCAGGCTGCCGCGCACCGAGTCGTAAAGCCCGACCGACACCGGCACCGGTGCCAGCGACACCGTATCGCCAGCGCGTCCCGAGGCGCCGGCCACGACGAGCTGCATCACGCCGCCGAATGGTTCCCGGCCCGCGCGTTCCCGCGACAGCACGACGTTGTAGGTCAACGTATCGCCTTGCACCTCGAAGCGCGCGGCACGCACGGCCACCGGTGCGTTGCGGGGATCGGGCGGCAGCGAGGCGATGAGCGAACCGATGTCCTCGCGCAGGCGCTGCACGGCGTCTCCCCGCACACCGACTTCGGTTGTCAGGCGCTTGTTGTCGCCGAGCGCGGCACGCAACCGGTCGGCGGTCGACTTCAGCTCCGCCTGCAGGCGCTGCCGTTCGGCATCGGCACGCTCGAAGGAGGCGCGCAATTGCGCCGAGGCTTCGGCGCCGAGACGTGGCGGCAGGTAGCTCTCCTGCACGAACAGCACACCACCCGCGCCGAGGCCGACCCCGAACAGCATGATCAGGAGCCAGCGGGGAATGCCGCGACGGGGGCGCCGTCGGCCGTAAGGCTCGAAGGGAATGGGTTTGCTGGATCCGAGCATCGGGGAGAAAGAGGGTCAGGCGGGGAGCGCGAGGGCGCGGGGCGATCGGCGTGCACGCAAGGTGCCGCTGCGCAGGGCGGCGACGCCGCGGGCGACAGGTTACCGCTCCCGGTTCGGGCGTGCTTCGGTGCGGATCAATTCCCTGTGCGGGAGCGCGGATGCGGGCTACAGACCCTCATGGCATGCGCGTTTTCGTCAGGTCACAGCGCCGGCGATCGGGCCAGAATGCATTCGTCACACACAGCGGAGAAAGACATGGCCGAAGGCAACAGCAAAGGCAGGGTGGTTCTCGTCACGGGCGGGATGGGCGGCCTCGGCGAGACGATCTCCACCAAGATGGCGGACGCCGGATACCGGGTCGTCGTCACCTACTCGCCGGGCAACACCAAACACGGCGAATGGGTCGCCGGCATGAAGGCGAACGGGTACGAGATCACGGCAGTCCCCTGCGACGTCGCGGACATCGACTCGTGCGCCCGCGCCGTCGCCGAGGTCCACGCCAAGGTCGGCTCGGTGGACATCCTCGTCAACAATGCCGGCATTACCCGGGACATGACCTTCAAGAAGATGGACAAGGTGAACTGGGACGCCGTGATGCGCACGAACCTGGACAGCCTCTTCAACATGACCAAGCAGGTCGCCGACGCGATGGTCGAGCGCAGCTGGGGCCGCATCATCAACGTGTCGTCGGTGAACGGGTCGAAGGGCGCCTTCGGCCAGACCAACTACTCGGCGGCGAAGGCCGGCGTGCACGGCTTCACCAAGGCGCTGGCGCTCGAAGTGGCCAAGAAGGGGGTCACCGTCAACACCATCTCGCCGGGCTACATCGGCACGAAGATGGTCACGGCGATCCCGGAGGAGATCCTCAGCACCAAGATCCTGCCGCAGATCCCGGTCGGCCGGCTCGGCAAGCCGGAGGAAGTGGCCGGGCTGATCATCTATCTCGCGTCGGAGGAGGCGGCCTTCGTGACCGGCGCGAACATCGCCATCAACGGCGGCCAGCACATGCAATGACGGCCGGCGGCCGGCACCGGAGGAGACCCGAATGATCAAGTCAGGCATCGACCAGGACGCGGTGATCGCGATGTTCGCGGAAGCGAGCACCAGGCAGGGCGAGAGCCTGCGCCAGGCAGTGAGCACGGCGACGCTGAAGGCCCTGCAGGGCCGCGAGATGACGCTCGCGAACATCCGCAAGGTGGTGCAGTCGATGGCCGGGGCCGCGTCCCTCGGCGTCGCGCAGAATCCCGCCGGCGCGGTGGACGGGGAGGCGCTCCTGGGCAAGGCGCTCGCCGGAATCGACGGCGCGCTCCTGCAGGCGGTCGAGGCGAACCGGAAGGCGCTCGAGCAGTTCGTCGGCAACGGCATGGCGCTCACCGAGAAGCCGCTCAAGGCGGCCCTGGCCAACATCGAGAAGATGGAAGACGTGTTCTTCGAGGCGGTGACCAAGGCCAGCCAGGGTGCCGGCCCGATGCAGGCGCCCTGGGAGCAGGCCCTCTCGGCCCTGCGGATGAAGGGGACCGACACCGGTGCGCAGGCGTCGCAGACCGTGACCGGGCTCCTCGCCCAGGCGCAGACGCTGATGCGCGACGGCCGGGCCACCGGCATGCGCGCCGCCCAGGCCATGCTCGACAGCTATGCGGCGATGGTGAGCGGCGTCCTGATCGGCATGTCGGAAGGGATGCAGGCCGGCGGCGCGAAGGCCGGCCCGCGCGGCGCCGCTCCGGCTGAGAGCCAGGACCGGGCTGCGGAAGCAGCACCCGCTGCCAAACGTGCGGCAGCACCGGCCCGACAGTCCAGGCCCACGCGGCGGCGCGGCTAGGCGGAACCGGCCGCCCCGATCGCGGCGACGATGCCGGCGACCCGCGCCTCGACGGCCGGGTCGTGCCGGATCGGCCGGCCCCAGGCGCGATCGGTCTCCCCGGGCCATTTGCTGGTCGCGTCGAGCCCCATCTTGCCGCCGAGGCCCGACACGGGCGAGGCGAAGTCCAGGGAGTCGATCGGGGTCCGGTCGACCAGGACCGTGTCGCGGACCGGGTCCATCCGCGTCGTCAGGGCCCAGACCACGTCCGGCCAGTCGCGCACGTTCACGTCGTCGTCGGTGACGACGATGAACTTGGTGTACATGAACTGGCGCAGGAAGCTCCAGACGCCGAACATGACGCGCCTGGCGTGCCCCGGGTAGCGCTTGCGTATGCTGACGATGGCCAGGCGGTAGCTGCAGCCTTCGGGCGGCAGGTAGAAGTCGGCGATCTCGGGAAACTGCTTCTGCAGGATCGGCACGAAGACCTCGTTGAGGGCGACGCCGAGGACCGCCGGCTCGTCGGGCGGCTTGCCGGTGTAGGTCGAGTGGTAGATCGGATCGCGCCGGTGCGTCATCCGGGCGATCTCGAAGACCGGGAACCAGTCGGGCTCGTTGTAATAGCCGGTGTGGTCGCCGAACGGACCCTCGAGCGCGTGGAGGTAGCCGCCGATCTCCTTCAGGCGGACGCCCATCTCGCTCCTGCCGTCGAATCCGGGCGCCGCCGGCGGGATGTGGCCTTCGAGGACGAACTCGGCTGTCGCCGGCGCCTGCAGCATCACGCCCTCGTCGCCGACGCTGCAGTCGGTGACCTCGGTCCGGCTGCCGCGCAGCAGGCCGGCGAACTGGTACTCGGACAGGGTGTCGGGGACCGGCGTCACGGCGCCGAGGATGGTGGCCGGGTCCGCGCCCAGCGCCACCGCCAGCGGGAACGGGCGGCCCGGCCGCAGCGACGCGAACTCGCGGAAGTCCAGCGCGCCACCCCGGTGCGCCAGCCAGCGCATGATGACCTGCCGTCGCCCGATGACCTGCTGGCGGTAGATGCCCAGGTTCTGGCGCGCGCGCGCGGAGGAAACGCCCTGCGGGCCGCGCGTGATCACCAGCCCCCAGGTGATGAGCGGGCCGGCGTCGTCCGGCCAGCAGGTCTGGACCGGCAGTCGACCGAGGTCGACCTCCGGGCCGTCGACGACGACTTCGCGGCAGGGCGCCCGCGCGGTCGTCGCCGGCCGCATGCTCCACACCGATCGCGCCATTTGTAACAAGCGGCCGGCGTCGCCCAGGCCTTTCGGCGGCTCGGGCTCCTTGAGACTCGCCAGCAGGACGCCGATGTCCCGCAGCTCGGCCACGTTCTCGGCGCCCATCGCCCGGGCCACGCGACCGCTCGTCCCGAAAAGGTTGGTCAGGACCGGGATCGCGTAACCGACCGGGCTCGAAAACTGCAACGCCGGGCCGCCGCGACGGAGAACGGAGTCACTGATCGCTGTCATTTCCAGCCGCGTGGAGACTGGCTCGGCGACATGGACCAGGTCGCCGTCGGCTTCCAGGGCACGCAGGAAGCCCCTCAGATCTTCATATTTCATATCGGTTAGTAGTAAGAGACGCTGGAACCAGTGTTGACCAGGAATTAAACGGCTTCCTAGAATCGCGCCTCTTCGTCGACCCACACCGCCGACGCCTCGCGTCGACGGCGTTCAACCGGCCACCGGGTCGACCGTTTGCTGCCCACGAGGGCTGAAATTATCGCCATGCCACCTGCCTTGCCGTCCGCGGCGTCGGCAGGGCATCGGAAGGAGAGTGTGATGTCGAAAATCGCGCAGGCTTGCCGGCTCTGCGACACCTGGCGGGCCGCCACGGCGCGCTCGGGTGCCGTCTTCGTCAAGGACGTGGGCCACGGGCTCCTCGAAGTCAGCCACAACTCGCTGGCCCTGCTGGGCCTGTTGACCGTCGGCGTCGTTCTCTTCGCCGCCAGCCAGGCCGACGTCCGGCATGCCCTGGAAACGCAGACACGGGCCTGGCTGCAGGCCCGGCACGAGGCCCGCCTGCCCGCCCCGGTCGCGGACGCGGAGCCCGACCTGAGCGAGCCCGATGCCATCGCCCGGGCCACCGCCTCGGACCCGCGCGACCTCGACAAGCGGCAGGCCGCCGTCGCCATGTACCTGGCCCGCCGCTACAAGGTGGCGCCCGAGCCGGTCAGCCGGCTGGTCCAGGAGGCCTGGATGGTCGGCGAACTGGTCAAGCTCGACCCGACCCTGATCCTGGCCGTCATGGCGGTCGAGTCGAGCTTCAACCCGTTCGCGCAGAGCCCCGTCGGCGCCCAGGGCCTGATGCAGGTCATGACCAAGGTCCACGACGACAAGTACGTGCCCTTCGGGGGCCGGCATGCGGCATTCGATCCGGTCACCAACCTGCGCGTCGGCGTCCAGGTGCTGAAGGAATGCATCACCCGCGCCGGGAGCCTCGAAGCGGGCCTCCGCTACTACGTCGGTGCCGCCAACCTCGGCGACGACGGCGGCTATGCCGCCAAGGTGCTGGCCCACCAGAGCGTCCTGCGCCTCGTCGCCAGCGGCGGCAAGGTACCGCCGGCCGCACCTGCAGCCCCGGCCAAGCCGCGCGTCGCTCCCGAGAACGCCGGCAGGGCGCTGCCGATCGATTCCTCCGGTGCCCGGCCAGCGCCGGCGCCCGAGCCGGTGGACGGCCCGGACAAGATCGCCCTTCTGCTTCGCTGAAGGCAGGCCTGACCGCCCCGGCGGCGGGCCCGGGAGCGCTCACGTAGCATGGGCGACCCGCCGTGGTCTCCACACGCGCGGCCCCGAGGCGCATCGCCCGGGAAAGGACGCCTGCCCATGTTTAAACGAAGCCTCAGCACCGTCGCCAACGTCGACCCCGAGCTCGCCGCCGTCATCGAGCGCGAGAACCGGAGGCAGGAAGAGCACATCGAGCTCATCGCCTCCGAGAACTACGCGTCGCCCGCCGTCATGGCGGCGCAAGGCAGCCAGCTCACCAACAAGTACGCCGAGGGCTACCCCGGCCGGCGCTACTACGGCGGCTGCGAATTCGTCGACATGGCGGAGCAGCTGGCCATCGATCGGGCCCGGCAGCTGTTCGGGGCCGGGTATGCGAACGTCCAGCCGAACTCCGGCTCGCAGGCGAACCAGGCCGTGTTCTTCGCCCTGCTCCAGCCCGGCGACACGATCATGGGCATGAGCCTGGCCGAGGGCGGCCACCTGACGCACGGCATGCCGCTCAACATGAGCGGCAAGTGGTTCAAGGTCGTGAGCTACGGCCTTACGCCGGCCGAGGAGATCGACTACGACGCCATGGAGCGTCTGGCCCGCGAAGCCCGGCCCAGGCTCATCATCGCCGGCGCCTCGGCGTACAGCCTGCGCATCGACTTCGAGCGCTTTGCCCGTGTGGCGAAGGAGATCGGCGCCTTCTTCATGGTCGACATCGCGCACTACGCCGGGCTTGTCGCGGCCGGGATCTACCCGAACCCCGTGCCGCACGCCGACGTCGTCACCTCGACCACGCACAAGAGCCTGCGCGGTCCGCGCGGCGGCATCGTCCTCATGAACGACGAGGCGATCGCGAAGAAGATCAATAGCGCCGTGTTTCCGGGCCTGCAGGGCGGACCGCTCATGCACGTGATCGCCGCGAAGGCGGTGGCGTTCAAGGAAGCGCTGGCCCCCGAGTTCAAGACGTATCAGCAGCAGGTGGCGAAGAACGCCGTCGTGCTCGCGGAGACGTTGATCGAGCGCGGCCTGCGCATCGTCAGCGGCCGGACCGAGAGCCACCTGATGCTGGTCGACCTGCGCCCGAAGAACCTGACCGGCAAGGAAGCCGAGACCGTCCTGCAATCGGCGCACATGACGTGCAACAAGAACGGCATCCCGAACGACCCGCAGAAGCCGATGGTCACCAGCGGCATCCGGCTCGGCACCCCGGCCCTGACGACGCGCGGCTTCCGCGAGGACGAGACGCGGCGGACGGGCCACCTGATCGCCGACGTGCTCGATCGGCCGCACGACGCGGCGACCATCGCCGCCGTGAAAGCCCAGGTCGCCTCGCTGACCCGCGACTTTCCTGTGTACGGGGCGTGACGGGGGCGCGCTTGCGACGCCGCTGTCCGGCCGCCCCATGAGGTGCCCGTTCTGCAGCCACGAGGACACCCAGGTCGTCGAGACGCGCGACTCGGATGAGGGCGACGTGGTCCGGCGCCGCCGCCGCTGCCAGAGCTGCGACAAGCGCTTCACCAGCTACGAGCGGGCCGAGATCGCCTTGCCGACGGTGGTCAAGAAGGACGGCCGCCGCACCGAGTTCGACCCGGCCAAGGTGCGCGCCTCGATGACGCTGGCCTTGCGCAAGCGCCCCGTCAGCGTCGAGCAGATCGACGCGGCGATCGAGCGCATCCAGGACAAGCTGCTCAACAGCGGCGCCAAGGAGGTGCTGTCCGCCAAGGTCGGCGAGCACGTCATGCGTGAGCTGAAGCGGATCGACAAGGTCGCCTACGTGCGCTTCGCCTCGGTCTATCGCAGCTTCGAGGACGTCGACGAGTTCCGGCAGCTGATCCGCGACATCTGAGGCCGCGTCGACGGCTGCGGCCGCGACACTCGTCGTGAGCCCCCGAACGGGCGCCCTCGCCGCGATACGCTGATTTCCCCTCTCGACGGGATCGCGTCGGCGCGGACGCGTTCCTACAGTGCTTCGCATGGACACGAAGCACTCGACGACGAAGCGGCAGGCCGGCATCACCCTGCTCGAGCTGGCCATCGTGGTCGTCGTCACGGCCATCGTCGCGGCCGGTGCGGCGCCGGGGCTGGCCGGCTTCGTCGAGACGAGGCGCCTCGACGGCGCGGCGACCCGGCTCGCCACCGACCTGCAGTGGGCCCGCAGCGAGGCGCTGGCGCGCAACGCCTCGCTGCGCGTGAGCTTTCGGGCCCACGCCGCAGCGACGTGCTGGATCGTCCACACCGGCGCCGCGGCGCAGTGCGACTGCCCCGGTCCCGGCCCGGCGGTCTGCAGCGGTGACGCGACGGAGATCAAGACGGTCCAGCTGCCGGCGACCGAGCGCATCGCCCTGCTCGCCAACGTCGGCTCGATCGCCTTCGACCCGCTGCACGGCACGAGCACACCGACCGGGACGCTGCGTCTGGTGGCACCGAACGGTCGCGCCATCCATCACGTCGTCAACGTCATGGGCCGGGTCCGCTCGTGCTCGCCGTCCGGGACGGTGGCCGGCTATCGCCCCTGCTGATCCAACGAGGAGTCCTCATGAATCCCAGCCTTGCTCTGCCCGCCCGCTCTCGTCGCCTGTACCGGCTGCGCGGCTTCACGCTGATCGAGTCGATGGTCGCCGTCGGCATCGCCGCCGTCCTGTCGAGCGTCGCCTACCCGTCGCTCGAGGGTCACGTGCTTCGCGCACGCCGGACCGACGCGCTGGTCGCGCTGATGAACGCCCAGCTCGCGCAGGAGCGCTATCGCTCCAACAACAACAGCTACGGCACGCTGGCCGAGACGGGGCTGCGCGCCGCCTCGGCCTCCGGCTACTACACGGTGCAGGTCACCTCGAACAGCGCCGACGGATTCGAGGTCCTCGCCAGCGCCACCGCCCGGCAGGTCCGCGATACCCACTGCCGGCACCTCCGGCTGGTGTCGGTGGGCACGGCCGTGACCTACGCCTCGGGACCCGATGCGGCGACCTCGAACCCGGCCGAGGTCAACCGCAAGTGCTGGAACCAGTGATGGGCCGGCTCGTGAAGCCCCGCGCCGTGACCCGCCACCGCGCGGCGGGCCTGTCGATGCTCGAGCTGCTGGTCGGCACGGCCGTGGGCCTGGTCGTCGCCGCCGCGGCGGCCGCAGTGGTCGGCGCCAACGTGCGCGAGAACCGGCAGCTCCAGCTCGAGGCGCGGCTGATGCAGGAGCTGCGATCGACCGCCGGACTCGTCGCGCGCGACCTGCGCCGGGCCGGCTACTGGGCCGCGGCGGCCTCGGGCGTGCGCGGTGAAAGCGCCAGCGCGCCGGCCGCCAACCCGCACCGGGCGCTCAGCCCCGAAGACGCGGCCTCCGACGCCGTGCAGCTCAGCTTCTCGCGCCCTGCCGGCGACGACATGGCCCTCGACGACGACGAGCGATTCGGCTTCCGCCTGCGCAACGGCGTCGTCGAGATCCAGCTCGGGGCCGGCAACTGGCAGGCGCTGAGCGACGCCGGGACGCTGCGCGTCACCGCCTTCCGGGTCGAGCCCATCGTCGAGCACATCGACCTGCAGGGCTTCTGCGAGCGCGACTGCGCGGTCGGCAACACCGGCTGCCCGCCGCGCCAGCAGGTGCGCAGCCTCGCCTTGTCGATCTCGGCGCGCGCCACCGACGACCCGGCGGTGACGCGCTCACTGCGCAGCCGGGTTCGTGTCCGCAACGATGCCGTCGTCGGCAGCTGCCAGGAGTAGTCCATGCCATTGCCTTCCAACCCTGCCCTGCGCTCCGCGCAGCGCGGCGCTGCCTCCCTGCTGGTGACGGCCCTGCTCTGCTTCGCCATGGTCCTGGCGATCGCCTACGCCAACCGCAATCTCGTCGTCGAGGAGCGCGCCTCGGCGAACCAATACCGGTCGGCGCAGGCGTTCGAGGCCGCCGAGGCGGGGCTCGAGTGGAGCCTGGCCCGCCTCAACGACAGCGACCGCATCGGCACCGACTGCCTGCCGAGCGGCAACCTCGCCGATCTCGCCTATCGGAATCGCTCGCTGCAGATCGCTGCCGCGACCGGCGCCATCACGCCCGTCAGCTGGGACGACGCCGGAACGCCGGCGCCGCTGCAGGCGGCCTGCGTCCGCGACGGCGCCGCGTGGACCTGCAGCTGCCCGGCGACCGGGCTGCCGACCTTGCCGCTCCCTGCCGGACACGCCACGGCGCCAGCCTTCAGCGTCGCCTTCTCGGCCGGGCCGCGGCCCGGCCTCGTGCGGGTGGTGTCGACCGGCTGCACGCGTTCTGCCGGCGTGTGCACGGCGAACGCCACGGCCGGACACGAAGCCTCGTCGCGGCTCGAGGCGGTGTTCGCGCTGACGCCGGCCCTGCGCGCCGTGCCGGCGGCCGCGCTCACCGCCCGCGGCCAGGTCGACGCAGGCGGGGCCGCGCTCGGTGCCCATCACCGCGACGCGTCCTCGGGCGGGCTCGCGGTGCATGCCGGCGGCCGCATCGCCGGATCGGCCCTGCGCCTGACCGCGCCGGCCGGCACTCCGCTCGACGAGTCCCTCGCCGCGGACGATCCGGCGCTGGCGGCGCTCGCCGGCGACCGCCTCTTCCTGCGCATCTTCGGGATCGCCAAGCCGGCCTGGCTCGCGCAGCCGGCGGCGACGCGCGTGATCTGCAGCGTCGACTGCGCAGCGACGATCGCGGCCACCATCGCCGCCGGCGCGCGCTTGCTTTGGGTCGAGGGCGAGCTGGTCCTGTCGGGGCCGCGGACGCTCGGTTCGCCGGACGATCCGATCGCCCTGGTGGCGACCGGACCGCTTCGCCTCGATGGCGCGGTCACTATCCATGGCATCGTCCACGGTCCATCGCTGGAGTGGAACGACGGCGCCGCGCCGGGGGCCCTGGTCCGCGGCGCCGCCGTGATCGACGGCGACTACAGCGGCAACGCGGCGCCCGATTTCGCCCATGACGCCGCAGTCCTGTCGCTGCTCAAGACGCGGGCCGGCAGCTTCACGCGGGTCAACGGCAGCTGGAAGGATTTCTGATGACGCACAGCCGCTCGCCCCTGGTGCGCCGTCGCGGACAGCGCGGTGCCACGCTGCTCGAATCCCTCGTCGCCTTCGTCGTCCTCGCTGCCGGCACGGCCGCGGTCGCCCGGCTTCAGACGGTGCTGCGCCACGACGCCGCCCTCGCCCGCGAGCGCTCGGAGGCCGTCCGCCTGGGCGAAGAGCACATGGAGCAGCTGCGCTCCTTCGCCAGCATCGCGGCGTCGGGAGTCCACGCGTACGCGTCCATCGTCGACGCGGAGACCGTGGTCGACAGCGCCTCGGGGTATGCAGGACACGCCCCTTACCGCATCGTCCGTCGCATCGACGACGCCGCGTTCGCAGGCGTCAAGGCCGCCTCGGTCACCGTGCACTGGAGCGACCGCGGCGGCACCGTCCGCGAGATCACGTTCGCTTCCTTCATCGCCCGCAACGACCCGGTCTACGCCGGTGCGCTCGCCCTCGGCGCCGGTGCCGGTCCCGGCGCCGTCCGGGGCCGCCTGGGCCGCGCGCCCACGATCCCCGTCGAGGCCAGGGACCTGGGCGACGGACGCAGCGCCTGGAAGCCGGTGGCGAGCGGCAGCGTCGCGATCCTCCTCGACAACGGCAGCGGCGACGTCGTCGGCCGTTGCGACGGGATCGCGGCTTCGACCGCGGCGCGCGACCTCGTCGCCACCGATCTGGCCGGCTGCACGGGCGTGCGCGCCCTGCTGCTCGGAGGCACGGTCCGCTTCACGTCGGTCTCGCCGCCCTCGCCTGCCGACGCTCGGGAGGCGCCGCTCGACCTGTCGATCGCTCTGAGTCTCACCGGCGGCAGCTACTCCGCGGCGCCGCAGTGCCTGACGGAAGCGCGGAAGACCGTTCGCTACGCCGTGGCGGGCAGCCTGCGCCTCGCCTCGGTGCCGATCGACGCCGTCGCCTCTTCATTCGGCCTGACGACCTGGCAGGACACCGGCGATCGCTTCGTCGCCTGGCACTGCCTGGTGACGCCACGTGCCGACGGCCGCTGGTCGGGTCGGGCCGAGCTGGTGGCCAGCGGCTGGGCGATCGGCTCCGGCAGCAGCGAGCGCCGCGTCTGTCGCTACGCCACCGATGCCGACGGCAGCGGCGCGATCGATGCGAACATCGAGCATCCCCGCCACTACAGCGACGTGTCCCAGGCCCTCTCGATGCAGAACTTCCTCGTCGTCCGCGGCAGCGACAGCTGCCCGGGAGCGCCCGCGGTCCGTGTCGCCGGCGAGGCCGCGACAGTGCACGCCGACCTCGGCACCGTCCCGCACCAGCCATGACCGGGACCTCGGCCCAGGACACCCGAAGCCAGGACGAGGCGGCGATGGCCGAAGCGCTCGCGCTCGCGGCCCGCGCCATCGGCCTGTCCGACCCGAACCCGCGCGTCGGCTGCCTCGTCACTGCGCCGAACGGCACGGTCGTCGGCCGTGGCTTCACCCAGGAAGCGGGCGGCGCCCACGCAGAGATCATGGCCTTGCGCGACGCCGCGACGCGCGGCGCCGACGTGCGCGGCGCCACGGTGCACGTCACGCTCGAGCCCTGCGCCCACCGCGGCCGCACGCCGCCATGCGCCGAGGCGCTCGTCGCCGCCGGCGCCGGCCGCGTGGTCATGGCCATGCGCGACCCGAACCCGCTCGTCGCCGGCCGGGGCGCGGCACGCTTGCAGGCGGCCGGCATCGTCACGGAATGGGGGCCCGGCGAGGCCGAGGCGCGCGAGCTCAACATCGGCTTCGTCTCGCGCATGGAGCGTGGCCGACCCTGGCTGCGCATGAAGGCGGCAGTGTCGCTGGACGGCCGCTCGGCGCTCGCCGACGGCAGCAGCCGCTGGATCACCGGCGAGGCGGCGCGTTCCGACGGCCATGCCTGGCGCAAGCGCGCCGGCGCCGTGCTCACGGGCGTCGGCACCGTGCGCGAGGACGATCCGCGCCTCGACGTGCGCCTCGCCACGACGGCGCGCCAGCCCTGGCGCGTGATCGTCGATTCGCGCCTCGAGACGCCGCCGACGGCGCGCATCCTCGAACCGCCCGGCACGGTGCTGCTCTACGCCGCCGTCGACGACGGCGAACGCCGCCGAGCCCTCGAGGCGCACGGCGCGGAGATCGCCTTCCTGCCCTCGCCTTCCGGCAAGGTGGACCTCGCCGCCTTGCTCGCCGACCTGGGCCGCCGCGAAGTCAACGAGCTGCACGTGGAGGCCGGCGAGAAGCTCAACGCGTCCCTGCTCGAGGCCGGTCTCGTCGACGAGCTCCTGGTCTACGTCGCGCCCTCGCTGATCGGCCCGGGGCGCAGCCTGGCCGCCCTGCACGCGCTGGCCCGGCTCGACGACCGTCTCCAGTTCGCCTTCACCAGCGTCGATGTGATCGGCACCGACCTGCGCCTGCGCCTGCGGCCGCGCCGGACGAGGGCCTGACGCGTCGGCGACTCCGCTGCGGCGCCCGGCCGCGACAATCGAGCCATGTTCACCGGCATCGTCAGCAGCGTCGGCAAGGTGGTCGACGCCCGCCCGCTCGGCGCCGGCCCCGGCTTCGGCAAGGCGCTCTCGATCGAGGCGCCGCCCGGCTGGCTCGACGGCGTCGGCCTCGGCGACAGCATCGCCCTCGCCGGCGCCTGCATGACGGTCGTGAGCCTGGACCCGGCGTCGCGCCGCTTCGCCGTCGAGATCTCGGCCGAGAGCCTGGCCCGCACCGCCGGCCTCGACCAACCCGGCGAGGTGAACCTCGAGAAGGCGCTGCGCGCCGGCGACCGCCTCGACGGCCATCTGGTGAGCGGCCACGTCGACGGCATCGGCAGCGTCAGCCACTTCGAGCGCGTCGGCGAATCGTGGGAGCTGCGCGTCAAGGCGCCAGCGGTGCTCGCGCGCTTCCTGGCGCTCAAGGGATCGATCGCCGTCGACGGCGTCAGCCTCACCGTGAACCGCGTCGCCGATGGCCATGGCGCGGTCGAGCCGCCCTGCGAGTTCAGCGTCAACCTGATCCCGCACACGGTCGCGAACACGACCCTGCGCAGCCTCGCGCCCGGCCGCCGCGTCAACCTCGAGGTCGACCTCATCGCCCGCTACGTCGAGCGCATGCTCGGCCTTCCCGCTCGAAACGAGTGACGTCGCCGGCGCCCTGCCCCTCACCACCCACCTACAATTTCGCCATGCCGATCGCACCGATTCCCGAACTCGTCGCCGAACTCGCCGCCGGTCGCATGGTCATCCTCGTCGACGAGGAAGACCGCGAGAACGAGGGCGACCTCGTCCTCGCCGCCGACCTCGTCACGCCCGAGGCCATCAACTTCATGGCCCGCAACGGACGCGGCCTCATCTGCCTGACGCTGACGCGCGAGCGCTGCGAGCGGCTGCAGCTGCCGCCGATGACGGCGAAGAACGGCGCCCAGCACGGCACCGCGTTCACCGTGTCGATCGAGGCGGCCACCGGCGTGAGCACCGGCATCTCGGCCGCC
>NZ_JANODC010000161.1:0-2669 GCF_031412495.1 Rhizobacter sp.
CGCGGACGCCGCGCTCCTGCGTCTTGCGCGACTTCTTCTCGTCCTCGCTCAGCAGCTTGATGCCGACGCGATCCGCCTTGCCGGTGGCGGCATTGAAGATGGCGACGTTCGACTGGTGGATCGACATCGTCTTGTCGATGACCCCACCGGTGACGCCCTTCATCGGGTTCGGCTTGACGTGCTTCTTGACCACGTTCACGCCTTCGACGATCAGCCGTTCTTCATCGACCCGGCTCAACACCGTGCCGCGCCGGCCCTTGTCGCGGCCGGTCAGCACGATGACCTGGTCGCCTTTTCGAATCTTGTTCATCGCAAATCCTGCAAATCGGCGTGCTCAGAGCACTTCGGGCGCGAGGGAGACGATCTTCATGAAGCGCTCGGTGCGCAACTCGCGCGTGACCGGCCCGAAGATGCGGGTGCCGATCGGCTCGAGCTTGGCGTTCAGCAGCACGGCGGCGTTGCCGTCGAACTTCACGAGCGAGCCGTCCTGGCGGCGCACGCCCTTGGCGGTGCGGACGACGACGGCGCTGTAGACCTCGCCCTTCTTCACCCGGCCGCGCGGCGCCGCTTCCTTGATGCTGACCTTGATCACGTCACCGATCGCGGCATAACGGCGCTTGGAGCCACCGAGCACCTTGATGCACATGACGGACTTGGCGCCCGTGTTGTCGGCGACGTCGAGCCGCGACTGCATTTGAATCATGTTGTCCTCTCCCAACTTTTCCCGCAGCGGCTGCCGAAGCTTCCGAAGCGGTCAGTCTTGGTCCCGTGGTACCGGGCAAAGTCTCGATGCCGGCGCGAGGAATTCGCTGCCGGCCGCTCGCCTAAACTTTTACCGGGCCCTTGGCCGGTGGGCCCGAGCCCGCCTCAAGCCCAGCGAAGCCGGCGATTATCGCCTTTTCCGCAACAGCCTGTCAAACGACTGGGCTCCGGCGCCCTCGTCGCCAGGCCGCTCAGCCCTGGAGCTCCTTCGCCTGTTCGGCCAGCGTCTTCGCGTCGCTCACCTCGAACTTGCCCGCGGCCTCGATGTTGAGCGCCTTGACGACGCCGTCCTGGACAAGCATCGAGAAGCGCTGCGAGCGAACACCCATGCCGCGCGAGGTCAGGTCCAGGGTCAGGCCGGTGGCGCGGACGAAGTCGCCGCTGCCGTCGGCCATCATGCGGACCTTGCCGGCGGTCTTCTGCTCGCGGCCCCAGGCTCCCATCACGAAGGCGTCGTTGACCGACACGCACCAGATCTCGTCGACGCCGGCGGCCTTCAGGGCCTCGGCCTGCTCGATGTAGCCCGGCACATGCTTGGCGGAGCACGTCGGCGTGAAAGCCCCGGGCAGGCCGAAGACCGCGATCGTCTTGCCGGCCGTCGCCTTCTCGAGGTCGAAGGTGTTGGGTCCGATCGAGCAGCCGTTGCCCTCGACCTCGATGAATTCCTGCAGGCTGCCGGGGGGCAGCTTGTCTCCGACTTTCAGCATGGCTCGCTTCCTTTTTGCGACTGGCGGGTTCAGACGTCGATGCCCTTCTGGACCAGGCGCGTCACGACCCACGATTTCGTCTTCGAGATCGGCCTGCTCTCGGCGATCTCGACAACGTCACCCATCTTGTACTCGTCGTTCTCGTCGTGCGCGTGGTACTTGCTCGTCTTGGCGACGATCTTGCCGTAGAGCTCGTGCTTCGTGCGCCGCTCGATGAGGACGGTGATGGTCTTGCTGCGCTTGTCGCTGACGACCTTTCCGATCAGCGTGCGCGTGTTCTTCGCCTTCGGCTCCGCCGCGGTGGCGACCGCGGTCGCCGGCAGGATCTGGGCGTCGGCCGAGGGCGCCGTCAGGTCGACGTTTGATGTCTGATCGGCGTTCATTTCTTCGCTCCTGTCGTCTTGCCGGCACCGGCCTCGCCGCGCTTCTTCTCGGCGGCGATGGTCTTGGCGCGGGCGATGTCGCGCCGGGTGTTGCCGAGCTGCGAATGATTGGTGAGCTGCTGCGTCGCCTTCTGCATACGCAGGCCGAAGTGGGCCTTCAGCAGGTCGCTGACTTCCTTCTCGAGCCCGGCGCTGTCCTTGGCGCGGAGTTCAGATGCTTTCATGAATATTCCTTCCGCGCCCTCAGGCGCCGACCTGGCGCGCCACGAACGTGGTCTTGAGGGGCAGCTTCGCCGAAGCGAGCTGGAACGCCTCGCGAGCCAGCTGTTCCGGCACGCCGTTGATTTCGTAGAGCACCTTGCCGGGCTGGATCTCGGCAACGTAGTACTCCGGGTTGCCCTTGCCGTTGCCCATGCGGACTTCGGCCGGCTTCTGCGAGATCGGCTTGTCCGGGAAGATGCGGATCCAGATCCGGCCGCCGCGCTTCACGTGGCGCGAGATCGCCCGGCGGGCAGCCTCGATCTGGCGCGCCGTCAGGCGGCCGCGCTCGATCGACTTCAGACCGAAGTCGCCAAACGACACGTTCGCGCCGCGGGTGGCGACGCCGGTGTTGCGGCCCTTCTGTTCCTTGCGGAACTTTCTTCGTGCGGGTTGCAACATGCTTACTCTCCTTTTCCGCTCTTGCCGTCCACCGCCGGGGGCGGTGCGACGGCCTTGCGGACGCGCTTGACAGCGGGTGTCTTCGGTGCATCGCCGGCACCGGGTGCGGCGCCGGCCTCGGCCGTCGGCCTCGGCTCCGCCGATGCATCGGCCGGGG
>NZ_JANODC010000162.1:0-6353 GCF_031412495.1 Rhizobacter sp.
CCGCCAGGGCGGCGCCGGCGGGAATGCGGATCAGGGTGTGGACCGCGTCCCAGACCGTGTCGAGACCGGGGATCTTGTCGGCGAAGAACTCGACGAACAGCATGAACCCGCTCGCGCCGAGCAGCCAGGGGCTTTGCAGCAGCTTCAGCCCGCCCGGCAGGTCGACCCAGCCCAGCGAGCCGGCGAGGCCGGTCAGGAACAGCACCGCATAGAGGCGCAAGCCGCTGGCCCAGCCGAGCGCGGCGGCCAGGGCGGCGAGCTGGGTCAGGTCCATGTTCACTTGTCGGCGTCCTCCAGCCAGCCGGGCTTCCTTTTCTGCAGGAAGCTTTGCACGCCCTCGCGTCCCTCGGCGCTGGCGCGGATGTCGGCGATGCGGCCGGCCGTGTCGGCGCGCAATGCGGCCGCGATCGGCATGCCGGCGACGTCCTGGACCAGCTTCTTGCAGGCCTGCGTCGCCATCGGCCCGTTCGCGACGAGCGTGGCGACGATGCGGTCGACGACCTCGTCGATCGCCTCGAGGGCGCACAGCTCGTGCACGAAACCCATCGTCTTCGCCTCGGCGGCGCTGAATCGCTCGGCGGTGACGAAGTAGCGGCGCGCCGCCTGCTCGCCCATGGCGCGGATGACGTAGGGGCTGATCGTCGCCGGCAGCAGGCCGAGGCGCGCCTCGCTGAGGCAGAAGGTCGCCGGCTCCGCGGCGACGACGATGTCGCAGACCGCCGCCAGGCCCACGCCGCCGGCATAGCAGTCGCCGTGGATGCGGCCGACCACGGGGAGCGGGCAGCTGTAGATGGCGAACAGCATGTCGGCGAGGCGGGCGGCGTCGGCCCGGTTCTGGTCCCACGAGTAGTCGGCCATCTCGCGCATCCAGGACAGGTCGGCGCCGGCGCAGAAGGCCTTGCCGCGGCCGCCGAGGACGATCGCGCGCACGCCGGCGTCGGCGCCGAGCGCGGCGAAGGTCGCGCCCAATTCGGGGATGAGCTCGGCGTTGAAGGCATTGCGCACCTCGGGCCGGTTCAGCCAGACGCGGGCGACGAAGCCCTCGCGCTCGACCTGGATCACGCCGCTGCTCATCCGTCCGCCCTGCCTTCTTCCTGGAGCATCCACACCATGTCGATCTCGGGGCAAGGGTAGCCCATGGCCGTGATCGCTGCCGTGACCTGGCCCCGGTGGTGCGTCGCGTGGTTGAAGACGTGGGCCAGGGTCAGGCCGAAGGGCAAGGACTGGGCCACCCCCCGTGTCGTGGTGTAGTCGAGCCGGCCGGCGAAGCGGGTTTCGTCGAGACCGGCGATCCACTCGCCCCAGCGCCCGGCGGCCTCGACGATGCGCTCGCGCAGGCGGTCGCGATCGGCCTCGATCTCCTCGGCGAGGTCGGTCGCCGAGGAGCCGCCTTCGGCAAAGCGCGCGAACCAGAGCCGGTGCTCGGCCACGAGCAGGTGGTTGCAGGTGCCGTGCACGCTGCGGAAGAAGAGCCCGGCGTCGCGCCGGTAGTCCGCCTCGCTCAGGGCGTCGACGTGCGCGAAAAGCTTGCGCGTCGCCCAGAGGTGGTAGCGCGCCAGCCCGGCGAAGTGGGCTCTAAGGCTAGTACCGCTTGGCGACTTCATCGAGCATCACCTCGGTCGCGCCGCCTCCGATGGCGAGGATGCGGGCGTCGCGCCAGAGTCGCTCGATCGCCGTCCCGCGCATGTAGCCCATGCCGCCGTGGAACTGCTGGCAGCCCTGCACGACCTCGTTGACCAGCTCGCCGGTCAGCGCCTTCAGCATCGAGACCTCCTGCACCACGTCGTGCCCCTGCGTCACGCGCCAGGCGCAGTGGTACATGAAGGCGCGCGCCGCCCGCACCCTGGCGTCGAGCATGGCCAGGCGCTGCCGGACGACCTGCTTGTCGAACAGCGTCGCGCCGAACGCCCGCCGGTCGCGCACGTGCTCGAGGGTCAGCTGCAGGGCCCGCGTCGCGTGCCCGACGGCCATCGCCGAGAGCGCGATCCGCTCGGTCTGGAAGTTCTTCATGACCGAATAGAAGCCGCGGTTCTCCTCGCCGAGCAGGCGGTCCGCCGGGATCCGGCAGTCTTCGAAGACCAGCTCGGCGGTGTCCGACGAGAGCCAGCCGCCTTTGTCGAGCTGGCGGCCGACGCGAAAGCCCGGCGTCCCCTTCTCGACGGCGAACATCGACATCGCGTGCGTGCCTGAGCCGGTCTTGGCGGCGACGAAGTACAGGTCGGCGTGAACGCCGTTGGTGATGAAGAGCTTGGTCCCGTTCAGCACCCACTCGCTGCCGTCGGCGCTCGGCACCGCCGTCGTGCGGATGCCGGCGACGTCGGAGCCGGCGCCGGGCTCGGTGATGGCGACCGCCGTGATGCAGCGGCCGGCGTTGATGGCCGGCCCCCAGCGCGCCCGCTGCGCCGGCGTGCCGGCGTGGCGCAGGTGCGGGCTGGCCATGTCGGTGTGGACGAGCACGGTGATGACGAAGCCGCCGAAGGTCGACTGCGACAGCGCCTCGGCGAAGACGAGGTTGGTGAGCGCGTCGGCGTCGGCGCCGCCGTACTCGGCCGCATCGGCGATGCCGAGCAGGCCGGCGTCGCCGAGCTTGCTCAGCACCTGGCGGGGGGTGAAGCCGGCCTCCTCCCAGGCGAGCGCGTGCGGCTCGACCTCGCGGGCGAGGAAGCGCGCGACCTGCTCGCGCAGCAGCTCGTGCTCGGGGGTGGCGTAGACGTCGTCCATCGAAGGGATCAGCCGAACAGCGACGCTTCGGTCCAGCCGAGCGCCTTCAGGTCGGCGCTGCGCAGCTGCGCTTCGCTCGGCATCAGGAACTCGTCGAGCTGCGGCGGCACGGCCGCGGTGCCGGCCAGCATCGCGTGCGCCTGGCCGCGGTGGTGGACCTGGTGGTTGAGAAGGTGGGCGATGACGTGGCCGCGGCCGTCGCGCTGGACCCGGCCCTGGCCGCGGTCCATCTCGACGACGTCGTCGAGCTGCGCCGCGGACAGGCTCCCCACGTGGGCGATGAAGCGCTCGTCGGCTGCCGCCTGGGCCCGCGCCAGCTCGGTCACGGTGTCGCATTTCGGCGCCTGCGCCCACTGCTGCTCCATGTCGCGCTCGGCGTGCAGCGCCGCGAGGTAGTACAGGTCGACGGCGAGGAGGTGGTCGAGCGTCGCCGCCAGGCTCGGGAAGAAGCTCGTCCGCGGCGCGTGGTACGCCTCGCGCGACAGCGTCCGCATCGCCTCGTGCAGGCGCCGGTTGGCCAAGCGGTTGGCGTGCACCTGGGTGCGCAGGAAAGAAAGCAGCTCCACGGCAGCGGACCGTTTCAGAACGCGCCGCTCTCGAGCCAGCGCTCGATCTGCGCGCGCCGGTCGTTACCCCAGAAAGGTTCGCCGTCGACGACGAAGAAGGGGGCCCCGAACACGCCGCGCGCGACCGCCTGCTCGCATTCGTCCTTGAGGCGCGCCTTCCAGCGCGGGTCGCTCCACACCGCCTCGGCCTCGTTGCCGTCGAGGCCGAACTCGATCGCCAGCGCGCGCAGGTGGGCCGGGTTCGAGAGGTCGACCTCGCCGCGGGTGAAGCAGGCGCGCAGGCAGTGGCGGCCCCAGTCGGCGGCACGGTCGGCGTCGCGCTCGTCGTTGAGCCACCAGAAGATGCGCGCCGCGTTCTGCGTCGCCACCGGGAACTTCGCGGGAAACGTGAACGGCACGCCGGCGAAGCGCGCCGAGCGCTCGAAGTCGAGCAGCGAGTACTCGCGCTTGATCGGGTGGCTGACCGGGCTCTTCAGCTCGGCGGCCTGGAAGGTGACGCCGAGCAGGATCGCCTTCCAGCGCACCGTTCGCCCGTGCCGCGCGGCGAGCGCCTCGACCCATTCCGAGGCGATGTACGAGTACGGCGAGGAAAAGTCGACGTAGAAGTCGATTGGCCGGGTCGGGGCATTCATGGCCGCAGCCTAAGGCGTCGCCGCGGCACGGCCTTGATCGATTTCCCCACTTCCGCCGCTGCCGGCGGGCAGCGCGGCGGCAGCGTCCGGGTAAAGGCGCAGCAGCGTGTCGCGCGCCGCCGCCGCGAGCACCGGCTGCAGCCCGCGCCGGGTCGCCTCGACAGCGCCGGCATCGACCTCGAAGCCCTCGCCGTCGCGCCACAGCGATGCCAGCAGCTCGCGGTGCGGCTCGAAGGCCGCGTGCACGGCCGCGGCCCAGTGCTCGGGCGCCGCAGCGTCGGCCCAGCGGCCGCGGCCGCGGCCGAAATGGGCGACGGCGAGGTAGCGCAGCAGGGCCGCGTCGACCATCGGCATCAGGGCGTCGCCCTTCCAGGCGAGCCAGGAGCGGTCGGTGCCGCGGATCCGGTTCACGCCCTCGGCGATGCCGGCGGCGCCGAGCGCGCCCAGCACGCCGCCGGCGATCATGCCGCCGCCGAGGGTCAGGCCGCCGCTCATCACGTCGGTCGACAGGCCCGCGAGCGCGCCGCTGACGGCGCCGCCCCAGACCGCCGCCCAGCCGGCGTCGACCCGCTTGTGCAGGTCGACCTCGACCGAGGCGAGGACGGCCGCCGTCGACTCGCCCTCGAGGCGGTGCAGGCGGATCAGCGCGGCCGTGCTTTCGCGCACCTCGATGCCGAGGAGCTCGCGCAGGCGCGCCTGCGCCTGCAGGGCCGGGTCGTCCGGGTCGGGGCTGCGGCGCAGGGCCGACGCGGCGGCGCGGCGCAGCCGGGCCCCGAAGCCGGCGCTTTCCTCGACGACGACCCGCGCCGAGGCGACACGGGCCAGGCTCTCGGCGAGGATGGCCATCGAGGCGGCGAAGGCGGCGAGCCGCTCGCGCCGCCAGGCCGCGACCAGGCGCGCCATCCCTGCGCGTCGCTCTGCCGGCAGCGCCTCGGCGATCGCGTCGAGGAGCACGATCTCCTGGACCCAGCAGCGCGCGAAGGCGTCGAAGGGCAGGACCCGCGAGCCCGGCGCCAGCGCCTCGATGTGGCGGCGCCAGGGCTCGACGTCGTCCGCGCCGCCGGGGCGCGGCGTGCCGAGCTGGTTGAGGAGGACGATCACGGGCTTGCCGGTCCAGGCGAGCAGCTCGAGCTCGGGCTTGACGTAGCCGGCGGCCTGCGGCGTCTCGGCGGCGCTGACCAAGTAGAGCAGCACGTCGGCCTCGTCTCGGACGTTCTTCAGCGCCTGCTGCGCGGCCCAGAACGGCCGCTCGCGCCAGCGGTCCCAGACCTGGCTCAGGAACCAGCCGATCGGGTTGTTCGACTGGCGCAGGCGGCGCAGCAGGCGGACGCTGTCGCCGAAGCCGGGCGTGTCCCAGAGCTGCAGGCGGTCGCCCTCGGGCGACTGGAGCATGGTGTGCACGTCCGCGAACTCGGTGACGTGCGGCTCGTCGCGCACCTCGCCGATGTCGCGGCCGAGCAGCGTCCGCGCCAGCGTCGTCTTGCCGACGTTGGTGTGCGCCACCAGGCTGAGCGCGATGCTCAGCGGCGCGTCGCCCGGAGCGGCCGGCATGGCGGTGGCGTGCATCGGCGAGCGCCCGGCGGCGGCGTCCATCAGAGAGCGGCGCGCAAGGCGGCGGCGTCGACCTGCACCGGCCGCGCCAAGGCCGCCTGCAGCGACTCGACCGCGGCGGCGCCGACCGGCGCCTCGAGGTCGACGAAGACCGGCACCGACTGCATCGACTCGGCGAAGCGGGTCCATGCGGCGCGGCGCTGCTCGAGCCGCTCGTCGAGGCCCGCGAAGCGGCGCCGGAAGGTGGCCTCGTCGATCACGAAGGCCAGCACCACGCCTTGGGGCAGGCCGGCTGCCAGGCGCGCGGCGAAGCGGCCGTGGCTCTCCGCCTCCGGCGTCGCCGCCAGGTCGCCGAGGATCAGCGCATGGGTGAGCGTCGGTGGCAGCGCGGCCAGCGGCGCCGCGTCGTCGGCGGCGCCGAAGGCCGCGGTCGCGCTGATCCGGACCACGGCGCGCGGCCCGAAGGCCTCGGCGAGCAGGGACTGCAGGCCGAGCGTCGCCTGCGGCGAGGGCGCGTGCGCGTACGGACAGACCTGGATCTCGGCGACGCTGCCGCGCTGAAGGCGGGCCAGGCGCTGGAAGTACGGCGAGTCGAGCTCGATCGCGAAGCGGCGGCGCCGGCCGGCGGCGAGCGACGCCGTCGCGACGGCGAGGAGCAGGCGCGGGACGACGACCACCGCGAGCAGCGTCAGGGCGAGCAGGTGGATCCACATCGCCGCCGGCGCACCGGCGTCGCGCCGGCCCGGCTGCGCCTGGAGCGCGGCGAACCCGGCGGCATCGGGAAGGGCGATGCCGGCGACGGCCGCAGCCGGCCCGAGCAGCGTCGTGAGCACGCCCTGAACCGTCGCCGCCGACAGGAAGGTGCTCTCCCAGGCGACCCGGT
>NZ_JANODC010000163.1:0-14903 GCF_031412495.1 Rhizobacter sp.
CTGCAGGAAGCTGCCGAACTGCGACGCCAGCACGATGTAGATGAAGATGACGGCCGCGCCCAGCGCGAACAGGACTCCCCGAAAGGCCTCGGCCTGTTCCTTGGTCTGGCCGCCGACGTCGAAGCGATAGCCCGGCGGCAGCTGCGTCTCCTTGACGATCTTCTGCACGTCGGCGCCGACGTCGCCGCTCGGCCGGCCCTGGGTCCCGGCGTAGATCGCCTGGCGCCGCTGCAGGTCCTGGCGCTTGATGACGACCGGGTTCTCGATCGGCACGATGTCGGCGACGCGCGACAGCTCGATCGGCGTGCCGTCGCGGGCATAGGCCACCGGGAGGTCGTCGAGCTGGGCGACGTTCTCGCGCGCCGTCTGCGGCAGGCGCAGCTCGACGTCGACCTGCTGCCCGTCGGGCGAGGTCCAGTAGGTCGCGACGTCGCCGTTGACGAAGGCGCGCAGGCTGGCGGCGAGCTGGGTCGCCGTCAGACCGAGCTCGCGGACGGCATCCGGCTTCAAACGCACCGCGTAGGCCGGCAGGCCCGGCTTCACGGAGGTCGTCAGGTCGGTGATGCCCGGCACCTTGGCGACCTTCTCGGCGAGGCGCAGCACCTCGGCATCGAGCACCTGCGTGTCGGGGCCGAGCACGGCGACGTAGACGGTGAAGTTGCCGAGCGTGACCTCGATCCCGGGGATCGGCTTCAGCGCCTCGCGGATCGCCTTCTCGACGTCGCGCTGGCTCCGCTTGCGTTCGGACGGCCTGACCAGTTGGAGCGACAGGCTCGCCGAGTTGCGGCTGCCGTTTCCGGTGTCGCCGATCGTGGTCGAGACCATGCGCACCTCCGGCAGCCGGCGCACCGCCTCCTCGACCTGCAGCAGCTTGTCGCTGCCGCGCTGCAGGCTGGTGCCGACCGGCAGGGAGACGTTCAGCTGGATGTAGCTGTTGTCGCTCTCCGGGATGAACTCGGTGCCGACCAGCCTGGCCAGGCCGAGGGCGGCGCCGAAGCTCGCCACGCCGACCAGGAGCACGATCGGCCGCGGCGTGATCGTCGCCCGGCGCAGGACGCGCGGCGCGCTCCGGTCGGGTCGGCCGCCGCCGTCGAGCGGCCGGCCCCAGGCCGGCAGCGGCAGCCGGTAGCGGCAGCCCGAAAAGATCCAGTGGATGAGCCGGGCGTAGACGGCGTGCAGCATATCGAGCAGGCGGTCGGTGCCGCGCATGAGCTGGCCGAGCACCGGCAGGCGCAGCAGCCGGTTCGTCGGCGGGTCGCGCCAGATGCTCGACAGCATCGGGTCGAGCGTGAAGCTGACGAAGAGCGACACCAGCACGGCGACGGCGACGGTGACGCCGAACGGGAAGAAGAACTTGCCGACGATGCCCTTCATGAAGGCCACCGGCACGAAGACGGCGCAGATCGCGAAGGTGGTCGCCATCACGGCGAGGCCGATCTCCTCCGTGCCCTCGCGCGCCGCGGTGCGATGGTCCTTGCCCATGTGGACGTGGCGGACGATGTTCTCGCGCACGACGATGGCATCGTCGATGAGCAGGCCGATGCAAAGGGACAGCGCCATCATCGTCATGAAGTTGAGCGTGAAGCCGAACAGGTAGACGGCGATGAACGACGAGATGACGGCGATCGGCAGGGTCAGGCCGGTGATGACCGTGCTGCGCCAGCTGTGCAGGAACAGGAAGACGATGGCCACCGTCAGCAGCGCGCCTTCGATGAGGGTCGTCTTGACGCCGTTCAGCGACCGCCCGACCCAGTCGCTGTCGGCGTAGACGAGTCGCAGCTCGACGCCCGGCGGCATGGTCTTGCGCAGCTCCTCGGCAGCGGCCTTGACCGCCTCGCCGGTGTCGACGATGTTGGCATCCTGCTGCTTGAAGACCTGGAACGAGATCGCCGGCACGCCGTCGACGCGAGAGATCGACGTCGGCTCGCGCTCCCGCTCGACGACGCTGCCCAAGTCGGCCAGACGCACGACGGCGCCGCCCCGGTTCGCGACCACGATGTCGGCGAAGGCCTTGGCGTCGCGCACCCGCCCCTCGACCCGGACGATGGCGTCCTCCTTGCTGCCGCTGAGCAGGCCGACGGGCACGTCGGCATTGGCCCGCTGCAGAGCCGTCGCGACGTCCGACGGCGTGAGCTGGTGCGCGCGCAGGCGTTGCGGGTCGAGGTCGATGCGGACCTGGCGGACCGTCAGGCCGCCGACGTCGACGCGAGCGACGCCGCTGGCCCGCTCGAGCCGCTTCCTGACCACCTGGTCGGCGAGCAGCGAGAGCTCGCGCGAGCTGCGGTCGCTGCCGATCAGGGACAGGTAGACCGTGGGCTGGGCGTTGTCGCTGTCGAAGCGGGCGACATAGGGGGGCTTGGCGTCGCGCGGGAAGCTCGGCTGGACCGCCGCGACCTTGTCGCGCACCTCCTGCACGGCCCGGCTCATGTCGGCGCTCAGCTCGAATTCGACGCCGGTCTCGCTGCGCCCCTCGAAGCTGTTCGAGCGGATCATCTTGACGCCGGCGATGCCGTTCAGCGCCAGCTCGATGGGCTGCGTCAGCTCCCGCTCCGTGGCGTCGGGCGATGCGCCCGGGTAGGCGACGCTGACGTACACCACCGGCGGCGCGATGTCGGGCAGGCGCTCGACGCGCAGCTGGCTGTACGAGAAGAGGCCAAGCACGCACAGCGCCGCCATCGCCATGGTGGCGAGCACGGGGTTGTCGATCGAGACGCGGGTGAACCACATGGCGCTCGGCTCAGGAACGCGGCACCGCCGCCGCCGAAGCCGCCGCTGCCCCGGCGGGTGCCGACGCGCCGGGGCCCCGCTCCGCCACCACGCGGGCCGGCGCGCCTTCCTTGAGGTTGTCGAAGCGCACCGCGAGGACCTGGGCGTCGGCCGCCAGGCCGCTGCGAACCTCGACCCGCCCGTTCGCCGCGTCGCGCCGGCCGGTGACGATGATGCGGCGGACGAGCACGCCCTTCTCGAGCGTCCACACGTAGTCCTGCCCCGACGCCTGCCCCACCGCGGCGGCGGGCACGGTCAGGCGCTCCAGCTCGTCCGCGAGCTCGACCCGCGCCTGCGCGTACTGGCCGGCGCGAAAGCGCTCGCCCCGGTTCTCGAGCACGACGACCACGCCGATGGCCCGGGTCCCGGCCTCCGCCGCCGGCGCGATCCGGTCGATCCGGCCGGTGACCGTCGCGGCCTGGCCCTCGACGCGGACGGCAGCCTGCTGACCCGCTTGCAGCAGCGACACCTCGTGCGTGCCGACGCTGCCGGCGAGCTCGAGCGTGGCGAGGTCGACGACGGTGACGATCTGCTGCTCGGCGCTGACCTTCTCGCCCGGGACCACGTGACGCCGGCCGACGATGCCGGCGATCGGCACCGCGAGCGTCGCCTCCCGCACGCCGAGGCGCGAGGTCGCGAGCTGCGCCTGGGCCGACTTCATCTGCGCCCGCGCCGCATCCAGGCGGGCCTGCGATGTCTGCAACGCCGTCGGCGAGATGAAGTTCTGCGCCGCCAGGCTGACGTTGGCGGCATGCTGCCGCTCGGCCTCGACCAAGCTGGCCTGGGCCGACTCGACCCCGGCCGAGCGGTCGGCGACCTTGCTCTGCATCTCGGCGAGATCGATCTCGCCGATGACCTGGCCGGCGCGGACGCGGCTGCCTTCGTTGACGGCGAGGCTGAGCAGGGTCCCGGCCGCCTTGGCCCGCACGACCGCCGTCCGCGGCGCGACGAGCGGGCCGGAGAACTCGATGGTCACCGGCAGCCGGGCCAGGGACGGCCGTGCCACCTCGCTCGCGACGAACTCCAGCGGCACGGGGGGCTTGTCGTTCTCGGCAGCGCCGAACCTCGAGAAGCCGCTGACGATCTTGGGCAGGAGGGCGAGGACGACGGCCGTGAGCAGGATCAGCGCCAGGGCGCTGCCGATGACGAACCGCCGGCGGCCACCGGGCTGCCCGGGCGCTGGTTCAGGGGTCGAATCCGCCATGCCAGGCAGTGTAGGACGGCACCCCGTGCCGGTCAGGCGCCGATGCGACGGAATGCCGAAGCGCAGGGCCGAGGCGCGGGGGCCGACGACGGCCTTGCCGGGTCGTCCGACGCCCGCTGCGCCCGGCCCGCGGCCGAGCCCCTCAGGCCGGGCTGGCGCTGCGGGCCAATGCCCGCAGTTCCTCGTCGCTCAGCTTCGGGCCGTCGAGCGTGCAGCGCTCGTTCTGCGTCTCGGCGGTGCGAAAGCGGGCGACGACAGGCTTCAGCTCCGGCTTGACGTGCGCCTCGCTCGTGCCGTTGAAGAGATGGCCGAGCAGGCCGCGGTTCAGGTCGCTGGTCTTCATGGCCCAGTCGGCGACTGGGAATGTGAGATTCATGTTGCAGTGCATCATGATCCCCAGGTTGTGGTGCGCCGCATGGTGGCGGCGGATCGTGTTGATGAACGGCATCTTGCGCACGAACGCGCTGTCCGGCACGTGGCAAAAGAAGTGGAAGGTCTCGTAGACCATGTAGTGGCCGATCATCGTGACGAACACGACGTAGCCTGCGTTCGGGTTGATGACGGTAGCGGCGAGCCAGCCGAGCAGGCCACCCATCACGCCGAGCACGAGCAGCACGCGCCAGGGGAAGAAGACGATCCGGAACTCCTTGATGCTGCCGATGGTGTGGTCGTTGTCGGTGAAGTACTGGTGGTGCTGGCGCGTGTGCCGGTCGTAGATGGCGCGCAGCGCGAAGACGTCGATCAGCCGATGCATCACGTACTTGTGCATCGCCCATTCGGCGAAGTTGCCGGCCAGGGCGACGGGCACGACGAGCAGCCACTCCCAGGTCGGATTGGCCATCCGGCTCACGCACCAGACGATGGCGCCGATGCCGGCGGCGTACATGACGCCGATGTGCAGGAGCCCGCTGTACCAGGGGCTGATCTCGGACACATACTTGGCGCGGAAGGCGCGCTGGCGCTCGGTCATCATGGGAAACACCTGTACGGGGCAGCAGGAACGGCTGATATATTAGTCGGATATCAGGACCGTCGTCAAGGAAAGGTCAAGGCGTGGCAGAGCCCCAGCAGGCGCGCAAGAAGCGGACGATCCAGGACATCCGCGAGTCCAAGCGCAGCGGCGAGAAGATGGTCTACATGTCGGTCCCCGACTACACCTCCGCCAAGTGGGCCGAGATGGCCGGCGTCGACGTCGCCGTCGTCGGCGACAGCCTGGCCATGATCGCGCACGGCCACCCGAGCACCATCCCGGCGACGATGGACATGATGGTGATGCATGCGGCGGCCATACGGCGCGGCGCCCCGAACACCTTCACCCTCGGCTGCATGCCCTACCAGAGCTACCACACGGTCGACAAGGCGCTCGCCAACGCGACGCGCTTCATGCAGGAGGCCGGCACCGACGCCGTCAAGCCGCAGGGCGGCAAGTCGCAGGCGCACATCCTGAAGGCGCTCGTCGACGCCGGTATACCGACGGCGTCGCACATCGGCATGACGCCGCACACCGTCGCCGTGTTCGGCGGCTTCCGGATCCAGGGCAAGACGGCGGACGGCGCGATGAAGATCCTCGAGGACGCGTTCGCCATCCAGGACGCCGGCTGCTTCATGCTCGAGTTCGAGGCCGTGCCGGCGAAGATCGCCACCGTCATCTCGCAGCAGCTGGAGATCCCGACCATCGGCATCGGTGCCGGCGTCGGCACCGACGGCCAGATCCTGCTCTGCCACGACCTCCTCGGCGTCTTCACCGATTTCAAGCCGAAGTTCACGAAGCGCTTCGCCAACCTCACCGAGGTCGCCGTCAAGGGCATCTCGCAGTACGTCGCGGAGGTCAAGGCCGGCACCTTCCCCGATGACGACCACAGCTACGGCGTCGACGAAAAGGAGTACGAGAAATTCCTCTCGCTCGTCGAAAACCGCAAGCAGCACTAGGGCCTTCGAGCCTCAGCGACCGCGCCTATGCCGATCTCGAGGAGATGATCGTGACGCTGCAGCTCGCGCCGGGTGCGGTTGTGTCGGAAGCCGAGCTGTCGGAACGGCTCGGCATCGGCCGCACGCCGATCCGCGAGGCGCTGCAGCGCCTCGCCCGCGAGCGGCTCGTGAACATCCTGCCGCGGCGCGGCGTGATGGTCTCCGAGATCAACGTGCGCAGCCAGCTGCGGCTGCTCGAGGTGCGGCGCGAGCTCGAGCGCCTCATGTCGCGCTCGGCGGCGCGTCGCGCTTCGGTCGCGGAGCGGGCCCGGTTCCGCCGCATCGCCGACGCCTTCGAAGCCTCGGCGGCGGCCAACGACGACGTCACCTTCATGCGCACCGATCGCGAGTTCAACTCGCTGCAGGCGGCGGCCACGCACAACGAGTTCGCCATCGGTGCGATGGCGCTGATGCACGGGCTGTCGCGCCGCTTCTGGTACATCCACTACAAGCAGGCGGCCGACATGCCGCTGACGGCGCAGCTGCACGCCGACATCGCCCGCGCCATCGCCGATGCCGACGAGGCCGGTGCCGCCCGCGCCACCGACAAGCTGCTCGACGCCATCGAGCGGTTCACGCGCGACAGCGTCGACGCCGACGCATGAACGGCATGAAGACAGCGGCGATCGCCGCAACAACCCAGGAGACGACATGAACCTCAAGCGCAGAACGATCGTGCAGGGCATCGGCGGGGCCGGCATCGTCGCCGCCCAGCCCTTCCTCGGCTTCCCGGCCCTGGCCCAGAACCAGGCCGTCCGCGTCGGCGTCATCGCTCCGAAGGCCGGCATCGCCGGCACCATCGGCGAGTGCGGCCTGCGCGGCACGCAGTACGCCGTCGAGCGCATCAACGCCGCGGGCGGCATCGCCGGCCGCAAGGTCGAGCTCATCGTCGAGGAGGAGACCAACCCGAAAGACTCGATCGAGCGCCTGAGGAAGCTCGTCCTGCAGGACAAGGTCGACTGCGTGCAGGGCATCGTCTCGTCGGGCGTCAGCCTGGCCATGGGCGCCGTCGCCGAGGAGATGAAGGCGATGCTGATCTTCTGGGACGGCACGACGCAGGACGGGGTCAAGGAGACGATGGCCAACCCGCGCTACGTCTTCCGCAGCACCGACAACGAGTGCGAGGCGGTCATGGGCTCGCTCCTCGCGGTGAAGCACTGGAAGGGCAAGTTCAAGACCGTCGCCGGCATCAACCCGGACTACTCCTACGGCCGCAACAACTTCGCCGCCTTCCAGGCGCTGCTGAAGAAGTTCGGCGTCGAGCACACCGTCGTCGCCGACCAGTGGCCGAAGGTCGGCACCACCGATCTCAACTCGCACGTTGCGGCGCTGAAGGCGGCCAAGCCCGACCTGGTGTTCTCGTCGCTGCTGTTCGCCGACCTGCCGATCTTCATGCGCACTGCGCACGCCGCCGGCCTGATGGACGGCGGCACGAAGTTCGTGTTCCCGGCCGCGGGCTTCCAGCACACCGGACTCAAGAAGGCGTTCACGCCCGAGGGCATGATCTTCGGCCACAACACGCTGTACTTCGACCACCCGAAGGCGAGCCCGCTGCAGAAGCAGTTCGTCCAGGAGTACGAGGCCAAGTACAAGGACTACCCGCACTGGGAGGCCGACCGCGCCTACTTCGCGATGCAGGTCTACCGGGCCGGCGTCGAGGCGGCGCAGAAGGCCAAGGGTGCCTGGCCCGGCAAGGAGGACGTAATCAGCGCCATGGAAGGCATCAAGGTCGAGTCGCTCGGCGGCCCCGGCCAGATGCGCAAGGACCACATCGCCGAGCAGACCTTCTACCAGGGCATCACGACGCACGCCAACCGCTACGACTTCCCGACCCTCGGCAACATCGACACGATGTACTCCGACCAGCTGCAGAAGCCGGCCGGCGCCGACTTCTGGAAGTGGATCGAGACCGCGCAGATCAAGCTCTGATCAAGAAATCTTGACCGCGTTCTTCGACATCGCGATCGGCGGCGTGTTCCACGCCGCCGTTCTTTTTCTCGTCGCGGCGGGGCTGCAGCTCGTCTTCGGCGTGCAGAAGATCGTCAACCTCGCCTGCGGCTCGTTCTATGCGCTCGGCGCCTACTTCGGCATCTCGGCCGTGAAATGGGCCATCGCGCTCGGCGTGCCGCCGTCGATGTTCCTGGTCGTGCTGCTGGCCTCGGGCGTCGTGCTGGGGCTCATCGGGCCCTTCATCGAGGCCCTGCTGCGCACGGTCTACGAGCGCGACGAGGCGTTCCAGCTCCTTCTCACCTTTGCGCTGGTCCTGATGTTCCAGGACGTGCTGCGTTTCTTCTGGGGCGCCAACCCGCAGCAGCTCGGCAACTTGTCGATGGAGTACGGCAAGCTCGCCATCGGTGCCGTCCAGGTGCCCACCTACAACGTGCTGGTCATCGTCGCGAGCATCGTCATCGCCCTCGGCATCGGCGCCTTCCTGCAGCGCACGCGCTACGGCCGCATCCTGCGCGCGACGGCCGAGAACCGCGAGATGAGCCAGGCCCTCGGCGTCAACGTGCGCTGGATCTACACCAGCGTGTTCACCCTCGGCACCGTGCTCGGCACCGTTGGCGGCGCGCTCGTCGTGCCGACCGCGGCGGCGTCGCTCGACATGCCGGTGGAGCTCGTCGTCGAGGCCTTCGCAGTGGTCGTGATCGGCGGCCTGGGCAGCATGCGCGGCGCGCTCGTCGGCGCCCTCATCGTCGGCCTGCTGCGCGCCGCGGCGATCACCTTCTACGCCGAGCTCGAGATGCTCGCCATCTACCTGGTGGTGATCACGATCCTCGTCCTGCGGCCGGCCGGCCTGTTCGGAAAGCCGATCGAATGAGGACCGCCATGGTCCTGCTGGCCGTGCTCGTGCTGGCCGTCTTCCCGCAGGTCGCCGCGCCGTACTACATCACGCTGGTGCTGCCGGCGCTGGCCTACGGCATCGCCCTGCTCGGCTTCAACCTGCTGTTCGGCACGACCGGCCTGCTCTCCTTCGGCCACGCCCTCTTCGTCGCCATCGGCGCCTACGGCGCGGCGGTGCTGTCGAGCAAGCTCGGCGTCCGGAGCTTCGAGGCGGTGCTGCTCCTCTCCGGTGCCGCCGCCGTGGCCATCGCCCTGCCAGTGGGCCTGCTGTCGGTGCGCTACGTCCGCATCTTCTTCGGCATCCTGACGCTGGCCTTCGGGATGCTCTTCCACTCCTTCCTCTTCAAGTTCTACGACCTGACCGGCGGCGACACCGGGATCCGCGTCCTGCGCCCGGCGCTCCTCGGCATGGACTTCAAGGAGCTCGACAAGACCGCCTTCCTCATCGGCCCCTTCTACTACTACTGCCTGGCCCTGCTCATCGTGCTCGGCCTGGTGATGTGGCGGCTGGTCCATTCGCCGTTCGGCCTGCACCTGGTCGCCATCCGCGAGAACCCGCGCAAGGCCGAGTACCTGGGCGTGCGGGTGCGGCGCTTCCGCCTGCTCGCCTTCCTGATCTCGGCGTTCTACTGCGCCATCGGCGGCGTCATCCTGGCCATCAACACCGGGCAGGCCGACCCCGAGCTGGCCTACTGGACTCACTCGGGCGAGCTCGTCTTCATGACCGTGCTGGGCGGCTTCGCCAGCTTCTTCGGCCCGCTCGTCGGTGCCTTCACCTTCATCTTCCTGAAGTCGGAGCTGATGGGCGTGACCCAGTACTGGCGTTTCGTCCTCGGCCTCACCCTGCTGCTCATCGTGATCCTTTTTCCGCGCGGCCTGATGGGACTCGCCAACGACTTCTGGGCCCGGGTGAGGCGCCGATGAGCACGCCGCTGATCGAGACGGTGGGCGTCGGCAAGGCGTACGGCGACTTCGTCGCGCTCGACGACGTGACGCTCTCCATCCGCGAAGGCGAGCTGGTGTCGATCGTCGGCCCGAACGGCGCCGGCAAGACGACGCTGGTCAACGTGCTCACCGGCCTGCTCAAGCCGAGCGCCGGCATCGTCCGCTTCAAGGGCGAGGACATCGCCGGCATCGGCCCGGTCAGGCCGGCGCAGCGCGGCATGGCCCGTGCGTTCCAGCTCGTCCACATCTTCCCGGCGATGACCGTCGCCGAGACGATCGCCGTCGCCGTCGTCTCGCAGACCGGCAAGAGCCTGGGCCTGCTCGCCTCGCTGCGCAAGGACGCCGCGGTGCACGACCGCGTCCGCGAGGTCGCCGCCATCTTCGGCCTCGAGGGCAAGCTCGACGCCGAGTCGCGCCTCCTGTCGCAGGGCGAGAAGAAGCTGCTCGACATCGCCAGCGCCTTCGCGCTGTCGCCCGAGGTGATCCTGCTCGACGAGCCGACCAGCGGCGTCTCGAGCGGCGACAAGCACGGGATCATGAGGAACGTGGTCGACGCGGCCCGGCGCGCCGGCGTGAAGGCGATCATCCTCGTCGAGCACGACATGGACCTCGTCGCCGAGTACTCGAGCCGCATCGTCGCGCTGACCGCCGGCAAGGTCCTGGCCGACCGCGCCCCGGCGGAATTCTTCGCCGACCCGGTGATCGTCGCCGCCGTCGTCGGCAAGCTGGTCGGCAAGCTGAAGCGGGGCGCCTGATGCTGGCCATCGACAAGCTCACCGTCGACATCCAGAACAGCCGCATCCTGCGCGACATCTCGATGCAGGTCGGCGCCGGCCAGCTGGTCTGCCTGGTCGGCCGCAACGGCGCCGGCAAGACGACGACCTTCCGCACCCTCATGGGCTTCCTGCGGCCGCTGTCCGGAACGATCGCCTTCGACGGCACGGCCCTGGTCGGCATGCCGACGCACCGCATCGCCCAGCTCGGCGTCGGCTACGCGCCCGAGGAGAGCCAGGTCTTCGGCGACCTCAACGTCGCCGAGAACATCGAGCTGCCGACCTGGACCCGGCCGCAAGGCCGCGATGCGAAGACGCGCATCGACCTCGCCTACGAGATCTTCCCGAAGCTGCGCCAGTACGCCGCGCGGGGCGGCAACCAGCTCTCCGGCGGCGAGCGCAAGATGGTGTCGATCGCGCGCGCCCTCGCCCTCGACCCGCGCCTGCTGCTCCTCGACGAGCCCTTCGAGGGCCTGTCGCCGGCCATCATCCCGGCCCTGAGCGAAGGGATCGCCTCGATCCGCCGCCTGGGCCACGCCATCCTCATGGCGGAGTCGAACGTGCACCACATCCCGGAGTACGCCGACGTGCTGTACGTGCTCGAGCGCGGCGAGATCATCTACGAAGGCAAGCCGGGCGACACCTACCCGTCCGAGGTGATGAAGGTCATCGGCGGCGCCGCCTGAAGGTCGAGGAGACGACATGGACACCGCCGCCAAGGCCCGGAACTTCCAGGCCATGCACCTCGGGCCGCAGCTGCTCGTCATCGCCAACGCCTGGGACGCAGCCAGCGCACGAATCTTCGAGCAGGCGGGCGTGCGCGCCGTCGGCACCGGCAGCGCCGGCATCGCCTTCAGCCACGGCTACCCCGACGACGAGTTCATTCCGCGCGAGGTGATCCTGGCCGCGACGCGCGAAATCGTGCGCAGCGTCGACGTCCCGGTCACCGCCGACATCCTGAACGGCCTCGGCGCCACGGTCGACGCCGTCGTCGCCACCGTGCGCGAGGTCATCGCGATCGGGGCGGTCGGCGTCAACATCGAGGACGGCAGCGAGGTCGGCGGCGCGCACCTGGTCGACGTCGAGCGGCAGGTCGAGACGATCCGTGCCGTCTGCGCCGCCGCCCGCGACGCCGGCGTGCCCATCGTCGTCAACGCCAGGACGGACGCCTACTGGCTGAAGCTCGGCGACGACGCCGAGCGCCTGCGCACCTCGATCGCACGCGCCAACCGCTACCGCGAGGCTGGCGCGAGCTGCCTGTTCGTGCCGGCGGCGAGCGACCCGGAGACGATCCGCGCCCTGGTCCGCGAGATCGACGGGCCGCTGAACATCCTGACCGTGCCGGGCTGTCCTCCCATCCAGGCGCTGCAGGATCTCGGCGTGCGCCGGGTCAGCGAGGGCTCGGGACCGATGCGGGCGACGATGATGCTGACGCGCCGGATCGCCGAGGAGCTGCTGCAGTCGGGCACCTACACCCGCTTCCACGCGGAGGCCGTCCCCTACCCGGAGGCGAACCGGCTGTTCGCTGCGAGGTCCAGCGCCGCGCCGGCACCGCGCAAAGCCGCCGCCGACGGGTCCAGCACGACCTGAGTCGCGATCTTCTCGAGGTACGGGCGAAATCGACCCTTGGCCTCGAAGCGCTCGCGGAAGTCCGAACGATCGATCAGGGCGCCGAGCTTCGGCACGATGCCGCCGGCGATGAACACGCCGCCGCGGGCGCCGAAGGTAAGCGCCAGGTTGCCGGCGAAGCCGCCGAGGAAGGCGAGGAACAGGGCGACGGCGCGGGTGCACTGCGCGTCGGCACCGGCCACGGCCCGGGCCGCGATCTCGGCCGCCTCGATCGGCTCGGCCGAACCGGCCGCCAGGTCGCAGCACGCCCGGTAGAGGTTGACCAGCCCGGCACCCGACAAGGCGCGTTCCGCGGAGGCGTGCCCGAAGCGCTCGCGCAACCGCGCGACCACCGCCTCCTCGAACGGGTCGGCAGCGCTGAGGGTGGCATGGCCGCCCTCGCCGACGATGGGCACCGGGCCGGCCCACGTGGTCAGCAGGCCGGAGACGCCCAGGCCCGTGCCGGGTCCGAGCACGGCGACCGTCTCCCCTTGCACCGCCTCGCCGGCGCCGAGGGCTCGAAGCTCCTCCGGCCTGGACGACGTGAGGCCGTGCGCGAGCGCCGCGAAGTCGTTGATGACCAGCAGACGCTCGAGCTTCAGGTGCCGCTGCAGGCCGGCGATCGAGAACGCCCATGGCAGGTTCGTCATCGCGACCCCATCGCCGAGCACGGGCGTGGCGATGCCGATCGCGGCAGCCCGCGGCGGGGGCCGGCCGTGATCGGCCAGGTAGCGGGCTACGATGGCCTCGATGCCGCCGTGCGCCGCGCATTCGTAGCGTGCCGGATGGGTGAAAGCGCTTCCGGGTGCCTCGCTCCATGCGAAGCGGGCGCTTGTCCCGCCGATGTCGGCGACGAAGCGCGGATAGGGAGCGACGGCCGAGATCGTCATGTGGCAGATTCCGACTCCGCGGTCGCTCGGCACCGGGCTTCGCGGTCGAGCGTCATCGCCCGCCGGCAGCAGGCGGCGGCGCCGAGCGCGGCCAGCGCGGCGACCCAGAACACGGCGGCGAACCCGAGCGCTTCGCTCAGGGCCCCGCCGGCGACGCCGCCGATCACGCCCGAGGCGCCGTAGCCGAGCACCGCGTAGAGCGCCTGGCCCCGGCCGCGCTGGCGGCCCGGGAAGTGTCGCGACACGACGGCGATGCAGGCCGAGTGCTGGGCGGCGAAGGTTAGGGCGTGCAGCAGCTGGGCGACGACCAGCACCGCCAGGTGCGCGCCGAAGCCGGCGATGGCGGCGAAGCGCACCGCCGAGACGAGCGCGGCGACGAGCAGCCAGCCGTGCATCGACGACCGGTGCATCCAGCGGCCGCTGGAGAAGAACCAGGCGATCTCGACGAGCACGCCGAGGGCCCAGAGCAGGCCGATGGTGCCGGTGTCGTAGCCCAGTGAAGCGAGGTAGAGCGAATAGAAGGCGTACAGGCTGGTGTGGGCGAGGACGGTGAGGAACACGCCGGCGAAGAACCAGGCGACCAGCGGCTCGCGCAGCACGACGAGCGCGCTCCCAGCCTGCGGCGTCGCCGCCACGGTCTCGTGCGACGCCGGCACGCGCAAGGCGGCCAGGAGAAGGAGCACGAGCAGGCCGCTGGCGAGCAGCGGGAAGGCGCCGACCCCGACCTTCTGCAGGGCGAAGCCGCTCAGGGTGACCAAGGCGACGAAGCCGACCGAACCCCAGAGGCGGACCCGCCCGTAGCGGGCGACGTCGAGCTGGCCGCCGCGGCTGACCCGGTGCGCGAGCGCCGCCTCGCTGATCGGGATCACGCCGGCCGTGCAGAGGTAGAGCGCCACGGTCACTGCCGAGACCCACAGGTAGTCGCGGACGACGAAAAAGCCGATGGACGACAGCAGCGCGCCGGCCGTGGCGATGCGCAGCAGCGCCTCGCGGCGGCCGGTGAGGTCGGCGACCCAGCCCCAGGCGTACGGCATGAAGAGGCGCGTCGCGCTCTGCATCGACGTCAGGGCGCCGATCGCGAACGTGGTGTAGCCCAGGCTCTGGTACCAGAGCGGCCCGTAGGTGCTGAACAGCCCGGCGAACGCGAAATAGGAGAACGACAGGGCAGCGAACGGGACGACCGTCGGCGCCGCAGAGCGACCGTTCAAGGCGCGCGGGCGGGGATCGGTGCCATCGCGACGCGCACGTCGCCGCACTGGGCCCTGTGGCGCAGGGCGTGGTCCATCAGCACCAGCGCCAGCATCGCCTCGGCGATGGGCACCGCCCGGATGCCGACGCAGGGGTCGTGCCGGCCGAGCGTCTCGACCGTGGTGGCGCGGCCCTCGAGATCGATCGAACGGCGCGGGCTGCGGATCGAGCTGGTCGGCTTGATGGCGATGGAGACGGTGATGTCCTGGCCGGTCGAGATGCCCCCGAGGACGCCGCCGGCGTTGTTGCTGGCGAAGCCCTCGGGCGTCAGCTCGTCGCCGTGCGTCGTGCCGCGCTGGGCGATCGAGGCGAAGCCGGCGCCGATTTCCACGCCCTTGACCGCGTTGATGCCCATCATGGCGTGGGCGATGGCGGCGTCGAGCTTGTCGTAGAGCGGCTCGCCCAGGCCGACCGGGACGCCGCGCGCCATCACGTCGATGCGCGCACCGCAGCTGTCGCCGGCGCGGCGCAGATCGTCGACGTAGGCCTCGATGCGCGCGATGTCGCTGGAATTGGCGGCGAAGAACGGGTTGGCCGGGACGTGCTCCAGGCCTTCGAACGGGATGTCGATGTCGCCGATCTGGCGCAGGTGCCCGCCGAAGGTCGTTCCGTACGCTTCCTTCAGCCACTTGCGCGCGATCGCCGCCGCGCCGACCG
>NZ_JANODC010000164.1:0-4464 GCF_031412495.1 Rhizobacter sp.
CGGTTCATTCTTGAACTCGGGAAGGGATTCGACGTGGCAACGCTCCAGGAATTGATGGCCCAGAAAGAGGCGCTCGAACGCCAGATCGATCAAACCCGCAGCCAGGCCCGGACGGAGGCGATCGAAAAAGTACGCGCACTCATGGCCGAATATGGTCTGACAGCCGCCGACCTGGGCCGGAACAGCCCGGCCAGGACAGCGCGAAAAACGAAGGCCGGAACCGGCGCAAAGGTGGCCGCCAAGTATCGCAACACCTCTACCGGAGAAACCTGGAGCGGCCGCGGCCTGCAGCCGCGCTGGCTGAAGGCGGCGCTGGCCGGCGGTCGCAAGCTCGCCGATTTCGCCGTCTGAACGGCCCCCGCCGGGGGCGCGCTTAGACTGGGCCGGTGATTCCCCCGGCCTTCGTCCATGACCTCCTCGCCCGGGTCAACATCGTCGAGATCGTCGGCCGCTCCGTCGAGCTGAAACGCGCCGGATCGACATGGAAGGGCCTCTGCCCCTTCCATGGCGAGAAGTCCCCGAGCTTCACCGTCAGCCCCTCGCGCCAGACCTACCACTGCTTCGGCTGCGGTGTCCACGGCAACGCGGTCGGCTTCCTGATCGAGCAGCACGGCATGGGCTTCATCGATGCGGTGCGCGACCTCGCGCAGCAGGCCGGCATGACCGTCCCCGAAGAATCGAGCTCCCCCGCCGAGCGGGAGGAGGCGGCGGCCCGGCAGAAGCGCCAGGCGACGCTCTCCGATGTGCTGGAGCGGGCGGCCGAGAACTACCGCCGCCAGCTGAAGTCGAGCGACCGCGCCGTCGCCTACCTGAAGGGGCGCGGCCTGAGCGGCAAGGTCGCCGCCCGCTTCGGCATGGGCTACGCCCCCGAGGGCTGGCGTGGCCTGGCCAGCGTCTTCCCGAGCTACGACGATCCCCTCCTCGAGGAAAGCGGGCTCGTCATCAGCCATGCACCGGAAGCGGGTCCGGACGGCGCTGCCGGCGCCGAGCCGGCCCAGGCCAAGCGCTACGACCGCTTCCGCGATCGCATCATGTTTCCGATCCGTTCCGTGCAGGGCGCGGTGATCGGCTTCGGCGGCCGTGTCCTCGACCGCGGCGAGCCCAAGTACCTGAATTCCCCGGAGACACCCGTCTTCAGCAAGGGCCGCGAGCTGTACGGCCTGTTCGAGGGGCGGGCGGCGATCCGCCAGCGCGGCTACGCGCTCGTCGTCGAGGGCTACATGGACGTCGTCGCGCTGGCCCAGGCCGGCTTCGAGAACGGCGTCGCGACCCTCGGAACCGCCTGCACCGCCGAGCACGTCCAGAAGCTGGTGCGCTTCACCGATACGGTGGTCTTCAGCTTCGACGGCGACGCAGCCGGCAGGCGCGCCGCCGGCCGGGCCCTCGAGGCGTGCCTGCCGCACGCGACCGACACGCGCAGCTTCCGCTTCCTCTTCCTCCCCGCCGAGCACGACCCCGACAGCTTCGTCCGCGACCTGGGCGCCGAGGCGTTCGAGGCCGCCGTGGCGGCGGCCGTGCCTCTCTCGCGCCAGCTCGTTGCCCTCGCCGCCGAGGACGCCGACCTGGCCACCGCCGAGGGCCGGGCCAGGCTCCTCGCCAACGCCCGTCCCTTGTGGTCTGCCTTGCCGGAGGGCATGCTGAAGCGGCAGTTGCTGGGCGAGATCGCCTCGCGTGCCGCCCTGCCGACCGACGAGCTGGCCGGCGCCTGGCGAGTGGGCGGGCCACCCGGCGCTCGGCCGGCGCCGAAAGCGGTCGTCCCGACCCGCCGCGGCCGGCCCACCCGCCCCGCGATGCGCCAGCCGGCCGACCGCCTGGCCTGGCTGCTGCTCCTGGAAAGTCGCTGGTGGGACGCCTTGAGCGCGGCCGACCACGCTTTCCTGTGCGAGCTGCCGGGCTGGCACGGCGAGCTCTTCCGCTTCATCGACCGGCAGACCGCGGAGCACGGCGCCGTGCCCTGGGCCGCCCTGCGCGAGCGGATCGCAGAGGCCGAGTGGGCGGCCCCGGCCCTGGCACTGGTCGACGAGGAAGACCCGGCGATCGAGCCTCTGCCGGAAGACCTGCACCTGTCCATGGGCCAGTTGCGCGTCGCTGATGAACAACGCGCAGCGATGCGGGTGCTCGGCCGGCTTTGACGCAGCTTCGTCCGGCTGCGACAATGGAGAGCTTTTTCCAGCGCGTTAGCGTGACGGCAGCACCTCCGGGCCCCGGCCACCTTCTGACGAAGGTCATCCCCTCTGGCCAAACCTCCCGCAAGGGCTGCTTGCTTCGGACGGTTCGAACCGTCCGGTCACCCCGCACGAGCCGGCTCGGCGTTTCACCCCAGGGTGCGCCAGCGGGCGTGCGAGCGCGCGTCCACGAGATTTTCGACCTTGAATTTCGCACGAAAGTGCGCAGTTCTATCTATTGGGCTGGCGTGAGCGCGCAGCCCCTTGCCATTCAAGGATACGCATGACCGCCAAGAAGACTGCACCGTCGAAAGCCCCGAGCCCGGCCGCCAAGGCCCCGAAGCCCGCCGCGCTCGACCTGAAGAAGCCGACCAAGTCGGCTGCCAAGGTCATCCCTGCGCCGGCCAAGGGCAAAGGCCCGGTGGCCAAGAAGGGCAAGGCAGACGACAAGGCGGCCAAGCCGGAGGCTTCGGACGTTGATCTCTCGGACGTCGAGTCGGAGCTGGAGGGCGAGCCGGTCCCGGTCGCGGAGGCCGACACCGCCGCCAAGGCCAAGCCGCTGCGCATGAAGGTCAGCCGCGCCAAGGAGCGCGCCCTGATGCGCGAGTTCGGCCTCGACGAGACCCAGCTCACCGAGGAAGAGGTCGCCAAGCGCCGCCAGGAGCTGAAGACGCTCATCAAGATGGGCAAGACGCGCGGTTTCCTCACGCACCAGGAGATCAACGACCACCTGCCCGAAAAGCTCGTCGACCACGAGATCCTGGAGGCGATCGTGTCGATGCTCAACGACTTGGGCATCGCCGTGTACGAGCAGGCGCCCGACGCCGCGACGCTCCTGATCGCCGGCGGCGGCGCCACCACGGCCACCGAGGAGGAAGCCGAGGAGGCGGCGGAGGCGGCGCTTTCCACCGTCGACTCCGAGTTCGGCCGCACGACCGACCCGGTGCGCATGTACATGCGCGAGATGGGCACGGTCGAGCTGCTCACTCGTGAAGGCGAGATCGAGATCGCCAAGCGCATCGAAGGCGGACTGCAGGCGATGATGCTGGCGATCAGCGCTTCGCCGACCACGATCGCCGAGATCCTGACCTACGCCGACCGCATCGCCTCGGGCGAGATGAAGATCTCAGAAGCCGTCGACGGCTTCGTCTCGGAGGGCGAGGCCGACGACTACGTGGCCGAGGAAGACGTCGACTTCTTCGACGAGGAAGACGACGACGACGGCAACGGCGGGTCCAAGGCGCTGACCAAGAAGCTCGAAGAGCTAAAGACCCAGGCGCTGGTGCGCTTCGATGACCTGCAGGGGCACTTCGATCGCATGCGCAAGGCCTACGAGCGCGACGGCTACAAGTCGCCCGCCTACAACCGTGCGCAGATGGGCGTCAGCTCCGAGATCATGAGCCTGCGCTTCACGGTCAAGACGATCGAGCGGCTCTGCCAGATCCTGCGCTCGCAGGTCGACGACATCCGCCGCTACGAGCGCGAGCTGCGCAAGATCGTGGTCGACAAGTGCGGCATGCCGCAAGAGCACTTCATCAAGACCTTCCCGCCCAACGCGCTCAACCTGAAGTGGGCCGAGAAGGAAGTCGCGGCCAACAAGCCGTACAGCGTCGTGCTCGCACGCCACCTGCCGCCGGTGCAGGACCTGCAGCAGAAGCTGATCGACATCCAGTCAAAGGCCGTCGTGCCCATCGACGACCTGAAGACCATCAACAAGAAGATGAACCAGGGCGAGAAGGCCTCGCGCGACGCGAAGAAGGAAATGATCGAGGCCAACCTGCGCCTCGTGATCTCGATCGCCAAGAAGTACACCAACCGCGGCCTGCAGTTCCTTGACCTCATTCAAGAGGGCAACATCGGCCTGATGAAGGCGGTCGACAAGTTCGAATACCGCCGTGGCTATAAGTTCTCGACGTACGCCACGTGGTGGATTCGCCAGGCGATCACGCGTTCGATCGCCGACCAGGCCCGCACGATCCGCATACCGGTGCACATGATCGAGACCATCAACAAGCTGAACCGCATCTCACGACAGATGCTGCAGGAGATGGGACGCGAGCCGACGCCGGAAGAGCTGGCAGTGCGCATGGAAATGCCGGAAGACAAGGTGCGCAAGGTCCTCAAGATCGCCAAGGAGCCCATCTCGATGGAGACTCCGATAGGCGACGACGAGGATTCGCACCTGGGCGACTTCATCGAGGACACCGCCGCCGAGAGCCCGCTCGATTCCGCGACCGTCGAGTCGCTGCGCGAGACCGTGCACGGCGTGCTGTCGCAGCTGACCCCGCGCGAAGCCAAG
>NZ_JANODC010000165.1:0-26654 GCF_031412495.1 Rhizobacter sp.
TGCTGCGCCTCGAAGGCCACCAGGTGCGCATCGTCCATGACGGCCGGGCCGCGCTCGCCGTCGTCGCGGAGCAGGTTCCCGACATCGCCTTCCTCGACATCGGCATGCCCGGCCTCAGCGGCTACGAACTGGCCGCCCGCCTGCGCGGCGACAGCGCGACGGCGCGCATCCACCTGATCGCGGTGACGGGGTGGGGTCAGACGAGCGACAAGGAACGGGCCCGCGAGGCAGGCTTCGATCACCACTTCGTCAAGCCGATCGACTTCGACGCCGTCTTGCAGCTGCTGGCCATGCTGCCCGCTCCGTCCGGCGAGCCGACCCCCGCCGCACCCTCATGAGCCGACTCCAGGACCTCCTCGACAACAACAAGCGCTGGGCAACCCGGGTTGAGGCCGAGCGGCCCGGCTTCTTCACCGGCCTGCTGCAGCAGCAGGCGCCGAGATACCTGTGGGTCGGTTGCGCCGACAGCCGCGTTCCGGCCAACGAGCTGGTCGACCTCGCGCCGGGCGAGCTGTTCGTGCACCGCAACGTCGCCAACGTCGTCGTCCACTCCGACCTGAACTGCCTGTCGGTCATGCAGTTCGCGACCGACGTCCTGCAGGTCCGGCACATCATCGTCGTCGGTCACTCCGGCTGCGGCGGCGTCGCCGCGGCGCTCGAGGATCGCCGCATCGGCCTGGCCGACAATTGGATCCGGCACGTGCAGGACGTGCGCAACCGCCACGCCGTCTGGCTCGAGACTTTGCCTTTCGCCAGCCGGCTCAACGCGCTGTGCGAGCTCAACGTCATCGAGCAGGCGCTGAACGTGTGCCAGACGACGGTGGTGCAGGACGCCTGGCAACGTGGTCAGACGCTGGCCGTGCACGGCTGGGTCTACGGGCTTCGCACCGGCCTGCTCGAGGACCTGGACATGAACGTGACCCGGCTCGAGGACGCCGGCGCGGTGTACGAGAAGGCCCTGGCCACGGTGCAGGCGCGGTGCGGCGAGGCGATCTGAGACGGACCCGGCTGCACCCGGGTCACGCGAACCCTCCCATGGCGTCAACAGGTCCTAGCCCGGCAAGGCGGCGCGCGGCACGCGGACGGTGAAGGTGGCGCCGAGGTCGACGCCGGGGCTCGTCGCCGCCACCGTCCCGCCGTGCAGCACGACCAGCTGCTTGACGATCGACAGGCCGAGGCCGAGTCCGGCGTGCCGGCGCGTCGGCGAGGCATCGGCCTGGCGGAAGCGGTCGAAGACGTCGGGCAGGAAGTCGGCCCTGATGCCGATGCCGCTGTCGCTGACGCTCAGCTCCAGATGGGAATCCGTGCCGCGGAGGACGACCTCGACCTTGCCGCCCCGTGCCGTGAACTTGATGGAATTGGAGAGCAGGTTCGCGAGCACCTGCTGCAGTCGGGCCGCATCGCCCGAGACCGGCCCGGCAGCCGGGTCGAGGGCGGTGTGCAGGGTGATCCGCTTCGCTTCCGCGGCAGGGCGGGCAGCCTGCACCGCACTCTCGGCGACCCGGGCCAGATCGGTGGGCTGCATGTCGAGGCGAACCTTGCCGGACAGGATGCGGGTCATGTCGAGCAGGTCCTCGATCAGCCTCGCCTGCGCGGCAGCGTTGCGGCTGATCGCCTGCAGGCCGCGCTGCAGCGTTGCCGGCTCGTCGCTCTTGAGGAGCAGCACCTTGGTCCAGCCGAGCATCGCCGTCAGCGGCGTACGCAGCTCGTGCGACACGGTGGAGAGGAATTCGTCCTTGAGCCGGCTGACACGGGCGAGGTCGGCGCGGGCGGCGCGTTCGACCTCGATCCAGGCCTCGCGCTCGGCGACCATGCGTTTGGTCTCTTGGTAGAGGCGGGCGTTGTCGATCGCGATGGCAGCCTGGGCGGCGATGCCGACGACGAGCCGCTCCGTCCGCTCGGTGAACACGCCAGCCTCGGGGTGGCCGAAGAAGAGGCCGCCGACGGTTTCGCCGCTGCGCAGCTTGACCGGTGCGGCCAGGTAGCTGCGCACCGCGAGGTGCCCCTTCGGCATGCCGTGGTGCGGTGCCCACCGACCGTAGCGCGGGTCGGCGAGGACGTCGTCGATCCGGACCGGCGCTTCGCCGTTGAAGGTCGGCGCGAACACCGGCGTGGCGCGCGGGTGGCCGAAGCCCTCGAACGCCTCGCGCCGCGCCCCCGACAGCGTGAACAGCTGCAACGCGTCGCCGCCCGCGTCGACGCTGGTGTAGAAAAAGGCGCCGAAGGCGGCCCCGCTGAGTGCCGTGGCGACGTCGGTCACGGTCTGCAGCAGCGGCTCGATGTCGAGCGTGGAGGCGATGGCCGCGCCGGTGCGGTTGAGCAACTCGAGCAGCAGGGCCTCCTCGCGAACCGCTGCCTCGACGCGGAGCCGGGCCGTCGCGTCCCGATAGCTCCAGACCCGGCCGACGATCTCGCCGTCGAGGATCTGCGCCCGCGAGTAGCGTTCGAGGACGCGCCCGTCGGCGAGCTCGAGGACGTCGATCGCCTCGGCCTCGGGGGTCCGGTACAGCCGGGCGATGCGGCCGCCGAGGTCGGCCGGGTCGCGGAAACGGTGCGCGACGTGGCGGACGAGGTCGGCGTGGAAAGCGCCTTCGACGAGCTCCCGCTCGAGCCCCCAGATGCTCAGGAAGCGCTCGTTGAAGGTGACGATGCGGCCGTCGCCGGCGGTGACGAGGATGCCGTCGGCGGTCGCCTCGAGCGTCGCCTGCATGAGCGACAGCGAGCGGCCGAGCTCCCGGGTGCGCTGCTCGAGCGCCTCCTTGGCGCGAACGAGCTCTTCGTCTGCCGGGCGTGCCGTGCCCAAGGCCGTCATGCGGTGAACTAGCGGTGGCCCTGCGCGCGCGCCCGCCGCACCGCGCTCTGCATCTCGCGCGCCAGGACCGCGAAGTCGATCGGCTTGACGATGTGGGCGACGAAGCCGGCGTCGCGGGTCGCGCCGAGGTCGTCCTCGCCGTCGTAGGCCGACAGGACCAGCGCCGGCACCAGCCGGTGCTGCGGCAGGACCCGGAGCAGCTCCATGACGTCGTAGCCCGTGGATCCGCCACCCAGGCTCAGGTCGGTGACGACCACGTCGTAGCTCTCCGAGCTCAGCAGCACGCTGGCGTCGTCGAAGGTGGTGCAGGTGCGGGCCTTCGCGCCCATCGACTCGAGGGTCAGGCCGACGGCCTCGGCGATGTCGGCCTCGTCGTCGATGTAGAGGACGCGCAGGCCGTCGAGACGCATCACCGCGCCTTCGTTCGCCGCCGCGGCGGCCCCCGGCGCGTCGCTCGGCGTGTCCAGGCGCGGCAGGCGCACGGTGACTTCGAAGCGGACGTCGCCGGGCCCGGCCGCGCTCTCGATGGTGCCGCCGAACGAGTCGACGATGCGCTGGGCGATGCCCATGCCGATGCCGGCGCCTTCCTGCACGCGCCGGTCGCCGACCCGGAGCTCGAAGCCGGCCGCCTGCCAGGACCCCGTCACCTCGATGCGCGTGCCCGTGGGCGCGGCGTTGATGGCATCGCCGACCAGCCCGGCCACGACGCGCTCGAGGCGGGTCGGGTCGAGGTCGAACCAGCCCTCGCCGCCGGCCGGCGTGCTGGCGACGATGTCGATGCCCTTGTCCTCGGCGAGCGGGCGCAGGGTCTCGATCGCTCGCTCGATCGCCTGGGCGGCCTTGCCGGTGTCGCTGATGGAAGGGAGCCCCTCCTGCATGTCGGATCCTCGCCCTTCGGGGGCTCCAGGATTATGGTCCGGGTCCCTTGTGGCGGGGGCCTCTCAGACCCCCAGGAGGCGCTGCCAGAGTGAGGGATTGCGCGCCAGGTCGGCCGACGTTCCCTGCCAGGCGACACGCCCCTTCTCGACGATGACGTTGCGGTCGGCGATGGCCACCAGCCGGTGGACGTACTTGTCGATCACGATCATTGCGTGGCCGGCGCTGCGCAGGCTGGCCAGCGCGCGCCAGATCTCCTCGCGCACCAGCGGCGCCAGCCCTTCGGTCGCCTCGTCGAGGATCAGCAGGCCCGGGTTCGTGACCAGGGCCCGGGCGATGGCCAGCATCTGCTGCTCGCCGCCGGAGAGCTGGTTGCCCATGTGCGCGCGCCGGTCCTGCAGGGCCGGGAAGAGCTCGAGGACGCGGCCGGGCGTCCACTCGGCGCTGCCGCGCGGCGAGGGCCGGGCGAAGGCGGTGAGGTGTTCCATGACGCTCAGGTTCGGGAAGATCTGCCGGCCTTCCGGGACCAGGGCGATGCCGGCGCGGGCAACCCGGTTCGGGGCCAGCCCGGCGATCGGCCGACCTTCGAAGGCGATCTCGCCCGACCGCGGCCGCAGCAGGCCCATGACGGCACGGACCAGGGTGGTCTTGCCCATGCCGTTGCGGCCCAGCACGCCCACGATCTCGCCGGCACCGACGACGAGGTCGATGCCGAACAGGACCTCGCTCGCGCCGTACCCCGCATGCAGGCCGCGCACCTCGAGCAGCGACGGCGGCTCGGCGAGGGTCATGGCGTGCCGCCGGCGGCTTCGCCGAGGTAGGCGGCGATCACCGCGGCGTCGTTGCGAACCGCCTCCGGCAGGCCGCTCGCGACGACCCGCCCCTCGACCAGCACCGAGACGCGGTCGGCGAGGCGGAACACGGCGTCGACGTCGTGCTCGATCAGGAAGACGGTGCTGCGGGCGCGGATCGCGCGGATGAGCTGCTCCATCCGCGCCGACTCCTCGTGGCCCATGCCGGCCATCGGCTCGTCGAGGAGCACCAGGCGCGGCCGGCTCGCCAGCGCCATGCCGACCTCGAGGGCGCGGCGCTCGCCGTGCGAGAGCTCGTCGATGCGCAGCCCGGCCTTCGCGCCGAGGCCGACGTCGTCGAGGACGGCGCGGGCGCGCTCGAACAGCGCCGCTTCGCCGCGCACCGGTCGCCAGGCCGGCAGGCTGCTGCCGGAGACCGCCTGCACGGCCAGAGCGACGTTGTCAAGCACGCTCGCGCTCTTGAACAGGCGCGTGATCTGGAACGAGCGGACCAGGCCGCGCCGGGCCCGCTCGTGCGTCGGCAGGCGCGTGATGTCGGCGCCGTCGAAGACGATGCGGCCGCGGTCCGGCGCGAGCTGGCCGCCGAGCTGCGCCACCAGCGTGGTCTTGCCGGCGCCGTTGGGTCCGATCAGGGCGTGGATTTCGCCGCGCGCCACCTCGAGGTCGACGCCGTCGGTGGCGACCAGCCCGCCGAAGCGCTTGACCAGGCCGTGCACCTCGAGCAGGGGCGGCTCCGCCGCGCCACCCGATCCGCGCGCTGGCGCGCCAGTCAGCCCGGCCGCGCTCAAACCGGCGCCTTCGGTCGGCGCGCGAGAAGCCCGACCAGCCCCTGGCGCGCGAACAGGACGACCGCCAGGAGGACCCAGCCGGTCCAGAACTCCCAGTGCCCGGTGGTCGCACCCAGGACCTCCTGCAGCAACAGCAGGGCGGCGGCGCCGACGAGCCCGCCCCACACCGTGGCGACGCCGCCGAGGATGACCATCACCATCAGCGTCCCGGACTGCGTCCAGTGCAGCACGTTCGGGCTGACGTAGCCCTGCAAGTTGACGCTGAGCGCGCCGGCGACGCCCCCGAGCGCGCCGGCGACGACGAAGAGGACCAGCTTGTAGCGGTAGGTCGGAAAGCCGAGCGCCTCGGCGCGCACGTCGTCGTCGCGCAGGGCGAGCACCGCCCGGCCGAAGCGCGACGGCACGAAGCGGGCGACCGCGAGCAGCGTCAGGGCCAGCACCGCCAGGGCGACGTAGTAGAAGGCGACCGGGTCCTTCAGGTCGAGGACCCAGCCGCCGACGTCGAACAGCGAGCGGGTCCGGATGTTCAGGCCCTCGTCGCCGCCGTAGCCCTTGATCGAATTGGCCAGGTAGAACAGCATCTGCGCGAAGGCCAGCGTGATCATGATGAAGTACACGCCGCGGGTGCGCAGCGAGATCGCCCCGATCAGGAGCGCGGCCAGCCCCGTGATGGCGAGCGTGGCGCCCAGGTGCACGGCGCCGCTCTGAACGCCCTCGCTGACGAGGATGCCGGTCGTGTAGGCGCCGAGGCCGACGAAGGCGGCGTGCCCGAACGAGACCAGGCCGCCGTAGCCGAGCACGAGGTTGAGGCTGGTGGCGGCGATCGCGTAGACGACGATGCGGCTGGCCAGGCTCAGGTAGAAGTCCATGCCGAGGGCCTGCAGCACGAACGGCAGGGCCATGCCTGCCATCGCCGCGAGGGCGACCGCCGCCGCCCCCAGCCCGCGCGCCTTCATCCGGACCGCGCCGGAAAGAGGCCCTGCGGCTTGATCGCCAGCACGACCGCCATGAAGACGTAGACGGCGACCGAGGCGAAGGCCGGCCCGGCGGCGCTGGCCCATTGCGGCGGCAGGAACTCGCGGAACGCCTGCTGCAGCACGGTGCGGCCGAGCGTGTCGATGAAGCCCACGAGGATGGCGCCGACGAGGGCGCCGCGGATCGAGCCGATGCCGCCGATGACGATGACGACGAAGGCGAGGATGAGGATGTTCTCGCCCATGCCGACCTGCACCGCGAGCAGCGGCCCGAGCAGCGCGCCGGCGACGGCGCAGAGCATGGCGCCGATGCCGAAGACGACCGTGAAGAGGCGCTGGATGTCGGTGCCCATCGCCGTCGCCATCTCGCGGTTGGAGGCGCCGGCGCGGACCAGCGCGCCCATCCGCGTCTTCTGCACCAGCAGCCACAGCAGCAGGGCCAGGGCCAGGCCGACGCCGAGGATCAGCAGGCGATAGGCGGGATAGAGCAGCCCCGGCAGCAGCTCGACCGGGCCGGACAGCGCTTCCGGCGCCGACAGCGGCAGGTCGTTGCCGAAGATCATCTTCACGCCGTCGTTGAGGATGAGGATCAGCGCGAAGGTGGCGAGCACCTGCGACAGGTGGTCGCGCGCGTAGAGGGTGCGCAGCAGGCCGGCCTCGAGGACCATGCCGAAGATGCCGGTGAGCAGCACGGCGCCGATCACGCCGAGGACGAAGGAGCCGGTCGCGGCGACCAGCCAGGCGGCCAGGAAGGCGCCCACCATGTACAGCGAGCCGTGCGCCAGGTTGATCATGTCCATGACGCCGAAGACCAGCGTCAGCCCGGCCGCGAGCAGGAACAGCATCAGGCCGAACTGCAGGCCGTTCAGCGCCTGCTCGAGGAGGAGGACCGGCGGCATGCGGGCGAGGTCGGCGGCCCGCGGGCGTGCGCTAGCGAGCCGCCGGCCGAGGCGGGTTTCAGCCCTTCATCGTGCAGGCCTGCACGTAGGCGTCGCCGTGGTTCTTGAGGATCGGCTCGTTGAACGACTTGTTGATCAGCCCGCCCTTGCCGTCGCTGCCGACGGTGCGCACGTAGTAGTTCTGGATCGGGTACTGGTTGGTGTTGAAGCGGAACGCGCCGCGCACCGACTCGAAGCGCGCCGCCTTCAGGGCCTTGCGCACCGCTTCCTTGTCCTCGAGCCGGCCCTTGGTGTCGCGGACCGCGGCGTCGATGAGGAGCGCGGCGTCGTAGCCCTGCGACGCGTACAGCGTCGGCACGCGCTTGTATTCCTTCTGGAACTCGGCCATGAACTTCACGTTCGCGGCGTTGGTGAAGTCGGGCGACCAGTGCGCGGTGTTGAAGAGGCCGGCCATGGCGCTGCCGACCGGGTTGATCACGTCCTGGTCGGCGGAAAAGCCCGGCAGCAGCAGCGTCGTGTCCTTGCCGAGGCCGGCGCCGACGTACTGCTTGATGAAGTTGATGCCCATGCCGCCCGGCAGGAAGATGTAGACGGCCTGCGGCCTGGCGGCGCGAATCTCGGCAAGCTCGGCGGCGTAGTCGAGCTGGCCGAGCTTGGTGTAGTTCTCGCCCGCCACCGTGCCCTTGAACGTGCGCTTGAAGCCGGTCAGCGAATCCTTGCCGGCCTGGTAGTTCGGTGCGACCAGGTAGACGCTCTTCAGCTCGCGCGTGTTGGCGTACTGGCCGGCGGCCTCGTGGTACGCGTCGTTCGGCCACGACACGGCGAAGAACAGCGGGTTGCAGTCCTTGCCGGCGATCGACGACGGCGCCGCGTTCGGGCTGATGTAGATGACCTTGTTGTCGAGCGCTTCCGGCAGCGCCGCGAGCATGATGTTCGAGAAAACGACGCCGGTCATGAAGTCGACCTTGTCGCGTTTGATGTTCTTCTCGAACAGCTGCTTGGCGACGTCGGGCTTGAACTGGTCGTCGCTGACGAGCACCTCGGCCGGCAGGCCACCGAGCTTGCCGCCGTTGAGCTTGACCGCGAGCTGGAAGCCGTCGCGGATGTCGATGCCGAGCGCCGACGACGGGCCCGACAGCGTGCTGACGAAGCCCACCTTGACCCGGTCCGCGGCGCCGGCCGGCAGGGTGGCCAGGCCGAGGGCCGTGGCGACGAGTGCGACCGCGGAGGCAGTGCGGCGAAGGCGGTGGGTCATGGCAGAGGACCTTTCTTGAGGTGTCGCAGCGAAGCCGGACGCGGGCGGATTGTAGGGAGCGCGGCGGGCGGACTGGCGACTGTTCCTGGACATCGCCAGCGCGTTGTGCGTCAGCCCCCGAGCCCTTGCCAGGGCTCAAGGAGCTCGTGCTCCACGCCGAACAGGTCGAGGACCCGGCCCACCGTGTGATCGACGATCTGCGCCACCGTGGTCGGGCGGTTGTAGAAGGCGGGCACCGGCGGGCAGACGATGGCGCCCATCTCCGTCACCGCGACCATGTTGCGCAGGTGGGCCAGGTTCAGCGGTGTCTCGCGCGGCAGGAGGACCAGGCGGCGCCGCTCCTTGAGTACGACGTCGGCGGCGCGGGTCAGCAGGTTGTCGCCGAAGCCGTGCGCGACGGCGGCCAGCGTCTTCATCGAGCACGGCGCGATGACCATGCCTTCGCTAGGCAGCGAGCCGCTGGCGATGCTGGCGCCGATGTCGCGCACGCTGTGCACGCGCGTGGCCAGCGCCTCGACCCCGGCGCGGTCGAGGTCGAGCTCCTGCGCCATCGTCACCAGGCCCGACGACGAGACGACGAGGTCGGTGCTCCAGCCGGGCGCGGCCTGCATGGCCTGGAGCAGGCGCACACCGTAGACCGAGCCGCTGGCGCCGGTGATGCCGACGATCATCCGCTTCATCGAGGCTCCCCGTTCATGAGGCCGGCGCCGGCCTGGCGCATGGCCGCGAGGATGCCACGCTCCTCGACGCGGGTCAGCCGGCCGGCGTCGACGACGATCTCGCCGCCGACGATGGTCGTGTGCACGTCGCTGCCGCGGGCAGCGTGCACGAGGTTCGTCGTGATCGCGTCCGGCGTCGCCGGCTGCAGGTGCAGGCGCCGCATGTCGACCAGGCTGAGGTCGGCGAGCCGGCCCGGCGCGATCTCGCCGGCGTCGATCCCGAGGGCCCGGGCACCGAACCGGGTCGCCAGCGCGAGCACCGCCTCAGCGGGCATGACGAGCGGGTCGAGCGTCGCGCCCTTGTGCAGCAGCGACGCGAACTTCATGACGTCGAAGAGGTCGAGCCGGTTGTTGGCCTTCGCGCCGTCGGTGCCGAGGCCGACCCGCACCCCGGCGTCGAGCATCGCCGGCACCGGGGCGATTCCGGAGGCGAGCTTGAGGTTGGCGTGCGGACAGTGGGCGACGCTCGTGCCGCGACGCGCCAGGAGGGCGATGTCGGCGGCGTCGGCCCACACGCAGTGGGCGAGCAGGGTCCTGGCCGTGAGCGCGCCCAGCGCATCGAGGTGGGCGACCGGCGACGCTCCGGTGCGCGCGCGCGTCGTCTCGACGTTGCGGCGGCTCTCGGCACAGTGCAGGTGCAGGCCGGTGCCGAAGCGCCGCGCCAGCGCCGCACCGTCGCGAAGGGTGGCGTCGGCGCAGGACTCGAGGTCGTGCAGGCCGACCCAGACGTCGATGCGGTCGCCGGGCTCTCGCGGCAGCTCGAGCAGGCCGGCCACGTCGGCCAGCGTCGGCGCGAACGGACGCCCGTCGAGGACGTAGGGCGCGATCGTGCAGCGGATGCCGATCGCGCGCGCGGCCCGGATCGCGGGCCCGGGTCGCAGGCACATGTCGAGGACGCTGGTCGTGCCCGAGAGCAGCAGCTCGGCGTAGGTCGCGAGCGCCGCCACGTAGGCGTCGTCGTCCGACAGGCGAGCCTGCTCGCGCTCGATGGTGGCGATCCACTCGGCGAGGGCCAGTCCCTCGGCGCTGCCGCGGGTCAGGCTGGAATGCGAGTGCGCGTGGGTGTTGACGAAACCGGGCAGGACGGCGAGGCCGTCGCCCTCGATCACCCGCGCGGCGCGCATCGGCGGCGCCACGCCCGGGCCGAGCGCCGAGATGCGGCTGCCCTCGATGGCGACCCAGCCGACGAAGGGCGGCGTCGACGCCCCGTCGACCGGGATCACCAGCGCATCGCGGATCAGGAGGGACGCGGAGGCGGCTTCGCCGCGAGCAGCGACGGCCGCCGTCATCGCGGCCGCTCGTCGTCGACCGGACCGTGCAGGGCCCGCCGCTCGAGGAAGCCGAACAGCCAGAACGTGCTCACGCCGATCGCGGCGAGGACGATGATGGCGACGAAGAGCAGGTCGGTGCGCAGCTGCGTCGCAGCGGTGATCACCAGGTAGCCGAGGCCGCGGTCGGCGCCGTAGAACTCGCCCACCACGGCGCCGACCAGGCTCAGCGAGGCGGCGATGCGAAAGCCGGCGAAGATGAACGGCAGGGCGCTCGGCAGCTGCACCTTGAAGAAGACCTGCGGCCCGGTCGCGTTGATCGAGTGCATCAGGTCGAGGATGCGCGGGTCGGCCGCCTTGAGGCCGCGCGTGGTGTTGGTGACGATCGGGAAGAACGTGATGATGGCCGCGATCACGACCTTGGTCGCGATGCCGAAGCCGAGCCAGATGTTGAGCAGCGGCACGATGGCGATGATGGGCACCGCGTTCGAGATGATCACGTAGGGGAAGAGCCCACGTTCCAGGAAGCGCGAGTTGGCGATGCCGGCCGAGAGGGCCACCCCGAGCACCGCCGAGATGGCGAAGCCGAGCCCGGCCTCGAGCAGCGTCAGGCCGGTGTGATAGGCGAGGTCCTGGGTCCGGCCGAAACGCATCGCGATGCGCGACGGCGCCGGCAGCAGCCAGGGTGGCACCTCGAGCAGGTGCACCGCCGCCTCCCATGCGGCGAGGATCAGCGCCAGGATGAGCAGCGGCGGCCCGAGCCGCTCGAGCCGGCCGCGACCGGCGGCCGGTGGCGCTGACGGCGTGTTCGTGCTCACGACTGCAGGGCCCGGCGCGCGATGCGCACCTGGTCGACGAATTCGATCGTGTCGCGGATGTCCGGCCCGCGCCGGCGCGGCAGGGCGACGTCGATCACCTGCTTGATGCGGCCCGGATGCGCCGACATCACGACGACGCGGTCCGCCAGGTACACCGCCTCCGAGATGTTGTGGGTGACGAACAGGATCGTCTTCTGCTCGCGCTCCCAGATGCGCAGGAGCTCGTCCTGGAGCTGGTTCTTGGTGATCTCGTCGAGGGCGCTGAAGGGTTCGTCCATCAGCAGGATCGACGGGTTCCACGACAGCGCCCGCGCGATGGCGACGCGCTGCTTCATCCCGCCGGACAGCTCGCTCGGGTAGCTGCTGCCGAAGTTCGACAGGCCCATGCTGTCGAGCAGCTCGCGGCAGCGCGAGGCGCGCTTGTCGATCTCGTAGCCGACGACCTCGAGCGGTAGCTGGATGTTGCCGAGCGCGGTGCGCCAGGGCAGGAGCGCCGCCTCCTGGAAGACGAAGCCGAAATCGTTGCGCCGGCGCGCTTCGGCGGCCGTGGCTCCGCGCACGGACAGCCTGCCGCTGCTCGGACGGAGCAGGTCGCTGACGATGCGCAGCAGCGTGCTCTTGCCGCAGCCGGTCGGCCCGAGCAAGGCGATGAACTCGCCCTCGGCGATGTCGAGCGTCGCCTCGCTGAGCGCTGAGACGCGGCGGCCGCGCGCCTCGAACACGACGCTCACCTCCTGCAGCGAGATGCAGGGCGGAACGGCGCTCGGCGCGCGCTCCGCCGCCACGGTCACTGCGCGAACCCTTCGGCGAGGACGTCCGCCACCGCCGGCGCGATCTCGACCAGGCCGACACGCTTGGCCGTGTCGATGGTCTGCTGCCAGCCGGCGACGGTCTCGGTGCCGAAGCTCGACAGGGGTCGGCCCTGGACCGACCAGAACGGCACCGACTTGGCGAGGACCTTGGTCTCCCGCGCCACGTCGACCTCGCTCGTCGACCTGGCGACCGCCTGCACCGCGGCGCCGGCGTCGGCGACGCTGGCCTCGATGGCGCGCCGGGTCGCGCGCAGGAAGCCGCGGACGAGCTCGGGCTGGGCCTTCAGGAACTTGTCGCCGGTGGCGATCGTCAGCCCGTAGGCCACGACGCCGTGGTTGGCGACCATCATCTCGGTCACCGGCATGCCGGCGGACTCGGCCTCGATCGCCTCGTTCATGGTGAAGCCCATCAGCGCGTCGACCTGGCCGACCAGGAGCGGCTGCACGCCGAAGCCGATGTCGACGAGGTTGATGCTTTTCGGGTCGATCTTGTGCACGGCGAGCAGCGCCGACAGGCCCTGCGACGTGGCGCTCGCACGTTTCGAGCCGATCTTCGCGCCGCGGGTCAGCTGCTGCGGGTCCGTGATCGGCTTGGCCTTGGGGCTGATCAGGACGATGGGCGTGCGCTGGTAGTAGGCGGCGACCGACTTGACCGGCACCTTCTGCTCGGCAGCCTGCACCAGCACGAGCGCGTCGACCAGGGCGAGATCGACCGCACCGGCGCCGATCTGCTTCACCGAATCCGACGAGCCCGAGCCCGAGATGATCGTCAGGTCGATGCCTTCGGCAGCATAGAAGCCGCGCTCCTTGCCGAGGTAAAAGGGGGCGTGCTGTCCACCCGGCTTCCAGTCGAGCCGAAAGCTCACCTTGGTGGGCGGCTTGGCCGGTGTCTGCGCGAAGGCCGCGGGTGCGCTGCCGAGGGCGACGGCGGACGCGAGCGCGAGGAGGGCGCGGCGGGAAAGGGCTGGGTGCATGACGGAGCTCCGGTGTTTCAGTGACGGTCGATGAACTGGCGCGCCCACTCGACGGCGGCGGGCGGCAGGGCGGTGCGTTGCACGTCCCAGGCCAGGGGCGCGGTGGCGTCGATGCCGAGCTTGGCCGACATGCCGTCGATCGCCGACGGGTCGAGCCGGTTGCAGAAGACCTTGGGCACCATGAACATGTCGGTGTCGGCCTGGAAGCGGGTCGCCATCGCCCAGAGCACGTCGTCGTCGTCGTAGACGTCGACGTCGGCGTCCACGGCGACCCCGAACTTGATGTAGTTGTCGAGGCCGAACAGGAGCATCAGGGCGTGGCGCGCCTGCCCCTCGGCGCTCTTCTTCAGCGACAGGTAGGCGTGGAAGTGGGTGCCCGACTTCGGGTAGTTGAGGGCGACCAGGTTCGGCACCATCTCCTTGAGCCGCCCGAACACGTGCGCTTCCTTGGCGCTGCGGCCGAGCAGGAGGTGATCGTTGGTCATCCCCGGCACGATGTCGAGGAAGATCGGGGCGGCGCGCCGCGTGATCGCCTTGACGACTAAGACGTTGCGAGTCGAGCGGTAGGTCGAGTAGCCCGTGTACTCGCCGAACGGCCCTTCGTCTTCCTCGGTGTCGGCGAGGATCTCGCCTTCCAGGACGTACTCCGCGTTGGCCGGCACCTCGACGTCGATCGTCCTGCAGCGCACCAGCTCGACCGGGCGCCCCAGCAGCGCGCCGGCGATCCCGAACTCGTCGACCTCCATCGCCACCTTGGCCGCCGCCGCGAGGTAGATCGCCGGGTGGCAGCCGATCACGACGGCGACCTCGAGGTTCTTGCCGCGCGCCTTGCAGCGCTGCAGGTGCTCCCAGATGTGGCCGCGCGAGTGCAGGCTGGCGCCGAAGCGGTCGGGGCCCTTGAGCTGCAGGCGCTGGAAGCTGAGGTTGCGAACGCCGGTGTCGGGGTCCTTGCAGACAAGGATGCCCGAGCTGATGTAGCGCCCCGCGTCGCCTTCGAAGTGACGGGTGATGGGCAGGGCCGCGGCGTCGACCTCGCTGCCGCGGACGACGACCTCCTGGCAGGGGCCGCCGTCGACGACCGCCGCCGGCAGAAGGTGCTCGAGGGCGCGGCCCCAGGCGACGTTGAAGCCGCTCCGCGTCGTGCCGGCGATGCGGGCGATGCGGTCGCGATCCGCGAAGATGTTCGCGACCACGGGCACGCCGCCCTCGGCCGCCTCGAAGCGGACCACCGGGTGGCGCTTGCGGGCGTCGAGATCGAGCACCAGGGCCGTCTTGACGTAGTCGAGGTCGGCCAGGGGCGGCACGCGCAGCAGCTCGCTCTCGGGCAACTCCTCGAGGAAGCTGCGCAGGGATGGAAATGCGGAGGAATGCAAGGGCGTGGGGGGCGGGGAGATCAGGCGGGCACGACAGGGAGCGGCGGAGATCGGCAGATCCCGGATTGCGCCCCAACAGAGTGTGCGGCGCACCACGAGCGATCATTCTGGTCGACGAGCTCTCGTGACCTTGTAGAACAAACCCGGGAAGGATTGTCTTAAGAAAGTTCCGTGCCAAGGGTGCGGGGTGCCTAGAATCGCGCGGCCCCCGCCTCCTCGCCGTGCACGCAACGAAGCTCGCTTCCATCGACGGTTCCGCTCGCCGGCCCAGCCCGGACGAGCGGGTGTACTCCGCCATCCATGCGGCCGTGCAGGAGCACCGGCTCGGGCCCGGCGTCAAGCTGAAGGAGGTCGAGCTCACCGAGCTGTTCAAGGTGAGCCGGGCCAGTGTTCGGACCGCCCTGCATCGGCTGGCCCACAAGGGCATCCTGCAGCTGGCTCCGAACCGGGGCGCGACCGTCGCGAAGCCGTCGGCCGAGGACTGTCGACAGATCCTCGAGTCGCGCCTGGCGATCGAGGGGATGGTGATCGAGGTCCTGGCGCGCGCGCCGCAGCCCGCCACGACGAAGGCGTTGCGGGCCCATGTCCGGGCCCAGGAGCGCGCCTTCAAGGCCGGCGACATGCACGAAGGACATCGGCTGGCCATGGCCTTTCACCGCCTGCTGGCCGAGCACTGCGGCAACCGCGTCCTCGCCCAGCTTCTCGATGACCTGCTCTCGCGCATGCCGCTCGTGGTCCTGACCCACGGTGCGAAGCGCGCCTCCGGCGAGGCCACGCACGCCGACCACATCGACCTGGTCGAGGCCATCGCCGACGGCGACATCGATCGCGGCCGGCGCATCCTCGGGCTCCACCTGCAGGCACTGCAGGACGAACTCGATCTCGACGCGCCGCCGGCGCCAAAGACACTGCGGCAGATGCTGCAGGGCTGACGGCAGGCGAGGGGCCATGGCACTTCTCGGCAAGGCGGCCCTGGCGATGTGGTGGGACATCTCGCCGGACGTCCGCTCCGAGTTCGAGGACTGGCACGCGCACGAGCACTTCCCCGAGCGGCTGGCCCTGCCTGGATTTCGTCGCGGCACGCGCTGGCGCAGCGCGTCGGGCGGCGAGGGCATGTTCGTCCTCTACGAGCTGGAGCAGCACGCGACGCTCTCTTCTCCGGAGTACGTGGCGCGGCTGAACGCGCCGACGCCGTGGTCGACCCGACTGATGCCCGAGCACCGGAACATGGTGCGTGCGCAATGCCGCGTCGTGCAGACGCAGGGAGGCCTCGTGGACTTGAACGCGCTGGCGCACCTGCTCCGTCACGAGACGCCAGCCATGTCTGCGGCCACGGAGCAGGCGATCCGCGGGCATGCGGATCAGGAGGCGGAATGGGTCTTCGTGGCTTGCGGCTACGAGTCGGCTCCACTCGAGGCGCTGCGCGGCTCGGAGCTCGCTGCCGATCGGCTGTCGGCCAGCGGGGCGCGGCCCGATCGGGTCGATAGTCTCTACGCGCTCGCCTGCTCGGCCCTGCCGAGCGAGCTCGCGCGGACGGAAAGGCTCGGGCCTCCCTGACCTCGATGAGCCCATGACGATCTCGCTCGCTGCCGTGGTCGACGCCTCAGAACGCGTCGCGCAGACCGGCAGCCGGCTCGCCAAGCGCGACGCGATCGCGGCCTGCCTGCGCCATGCGGCGGCCGCCGAGGTGGAGACCGTGGTGGCCTTCCTGTCGGGCGAGACGCGCCAGGGCCGGATCGGCATCGGCTATGCGACGCTGGCGGCATCGCGCGGCGCGCACGCCGCGCACGCCGCGCTGACCGTGGGCGAGGTCGACGTCGCGCTGACCCGCATCGGCGCGATGGCCGGGAAGGGCTCGGCGGCGCAACGCAGCACGCAGTTGCGCACGCTGTTCGAGCGCGCCACCGCGGCGGAGCAGGCCTTCCTGGTGCGGCTGCTCGTCGGCGAGCTGCGCCAGGGCGCGCTGGAAGGGGTGATGATCGAAGCCATCGCCGCGGCGGCCGGGGTGCCGGCGGCGCACGTGCGGCGTGCGGCGATGGTCACCGGCCGTCTCGCCGCCGTCGCCCGCATCGCGCTCGGCGAAGGTGCCGCGGGCCTGGCGCGCTTCGCCATCGCCCTGCAGCGACCGGTGCAACCGATGCGCGCCCAGCCCGCCGACGACATCGCCCAGGCGATGGCGCGCACCGGCACCGCGGCCGTCGAATGGAAGGTCGACGGGGCCCGGGTGCAGGTGCACAAGTCCGGCCGCGAGGTGCGGGTCTACACGCGGGCGCTGAACGACGTCACCGCCTCGGTGCCGGAGATCGTCCAGGCGCTGGAAGGCCTGCCGTCGAACGAGCTCATCCTCGACGGCGAGGCGGTCGCCCTCGGCAGGGGCGGTGCGCCGCTGCCGTTCCAGGTGACGATGCGCCGCTTCGGCCGCAAGCTCGAGGTCGCGCGCCTGCGCTCAGAGCTGCCTCTCGCCGCCTACTTCTTCGACTGCCTCTACCGCGACGGCGCGGCGCTGGTCGACCGGCCGGCGCACGAGCGCTTCGACGCGCTCGCCGCCGTGTTGCCGGCGGCGCTCGTGATCCCGCGCCTGGTCACCGCCAACGTCGCCGCGGCCGAGGACTTCTACGCCGAGGCGCTGGCCCGCGGCCACGAGGGCGTGATGGTCAAGGGGCTCGACGCGCCCTACGAAGCGGGCAGCCGCGGCGCGAGCTGGCTCAAGGTCAAGCGCGCGCACACGCTCGACCTGGTCGTGCTCGCCGCCGAGTGGGGCCACGGCCGCCGGCAGGGCTGGCTCTCGAACCTGCACCTCGGCGCGCGCGATCCGGCCGGCGGCTGGGTGATGCTCGGCAAGACCTTCAAGGGCATGACCGACGAGCTGCTCGCCTGGCAGACGCGCGAGCTGCTCGCGCGCGAGACCGGGCGCGACGGCCACGTCGTCGTCGTCAGACCCGAGCTGGTGGTCGAGATCGCCTTCAACGACCTGCAGGCGAGCCCGCAGTACCCGGGCGGGCTGGCGCTGCGCTTCGCCCGCGTCAAGGGCTACCGGAGCGACAAGGGCGCCGAAGAGGCCGACACCATCGACACCGTGCGGGAGCTCTACACGGCGCAGTCGCCTGGTTGACCGCGGCGGCTTGCGGAAGGGCGTCCCGTCCCTAGCCTTCGAGCCGGAACGCCACCTTCAACTTGACCTGCCAGTGCGCGATCTTGCCGTCCTCGAGGTGGCCGCGCGTCTCGAGGACCTCGAACCAGTCCAGATGGCTTCGCCGCCTCGAGGGCGTGCATGCGCGAGAGATTCCCGGGGGCGTGTCGGCTGTCGTCATCGAGCCGTCAACTTCTTCCGGCACGCTGCGGATGCGCAAGGAGAAAGCGATGGACGAATACACGATGACGTGGAGCGATGCGGCCCGGGTCGAATCGGCCTACTGCCACTTCGAGGGCTGGTTCGGCTCGGCCGGCGCGGAAGCTGGCTACGGAACCCTCGGCAAGGCGTTGTGGCGCGAGCGCTGTCTGGCCGGCGTGCTGGCGCTCGACCCCGGCATGGTGGGCGACGAGGCCCGCGAACTGGTGGCCGGCCTGAGCCGGCACCCGCACTGGCTGCTCGTCGATCCGGGCGAGGCCGCCTCCAAGATCCACTCCTTCGCCGCGATGTAGCCGGGTCGGCGGAGCCGATCGTCACGCGCGTGTCATCGCAGCGTCGACAGCGCGTCATGTCGGCTCGGCAGCATCGTGCCCGTCGACCACGGGAGGCGAACCGATGCTGCTGAACGGGCTGGAGACGGGGCGAGCGGACCGGTCGCCCGGCGAGCCGGCCGGGGCGCCGATGAAAGACGAGCGGCGCCTGGAAGCGCTGTGGGCTCGGCGGCCCGGGGAGATCCGGAGCGCGCAGCAACTCCGGTACCGCGTCTTCGCCGAGGAGATGGGCGCCCGGCTCGCCGCCCCGGCCGGAGCCCGCGAGCGGCTCGACGTCGACCGGTTCGATCCCTTCTGCGAGCACCTTCTCGTCCGTGCCGTCGACGACCGCAGGGGCAAGGCCGCGAAGGTGGTCGGCACCTACCGTGTCCTGACACCCGATGCCGCGCGACGTGCCGGCGGCTTCTACAGCGAGACCGAATTCGACCTCGACCCCGTGCGGCCGCTGCTCGCCAGGGCGGTCGAGCTCGGTCGCTCGTGCGTTCACCCGCGCTGGCGCTCGGGTGCCGTCGCATGACGCTCTGGGGCGCCCTCGGCGAGTTCATGATCCGCAACGGCCTCGACACCATGGTGGGCTGCGCCAGCGTCGGCATGGCCGACGGCGGCCACTCGGCGGCCAGCCTCTGGGCACGCCTGCGCGAAACGCACATGGCGCCGCCGCAGTGGCAGGTCAGGCCGCATCTGCCCCTGCCGGTGGACGACCTGCGCCAGGACCTGCAAGCCGAGGTGCCCGCCCTGATCAAGGGCTACCTGCGCTGCGGTGCCATGGTGCTCGGGCCGCCGGCCTGGGATCCCGACTTCAACACTGCCGACCTGCCGCTGCTGATGCGCTTCGAGACGCTGCCGGCGCGCTACAGGCGCCACTTCCTCGGCGCCTGAGCGGCGGCCGGGCTCCTCCCACTCGCGGCCCGCCCCTGTGTCTGGTATCCGCGGGACAGGACGCTAGATCCGGGCGAACCAGTCTGCCGTCTGTCTCGCGACCCACTCGGGGTCGTCGAGCGTCAGGTCGTGGCCGGCGCTCGCATGGACCCGCAGCTCGGCGGCCCAGGCCCGGGCCAGGCGCCAGGAGCATGCCGGGTCGACCAGCTCGTCGCCCAGGCTCGCCAGGACGAGCACCGGCACGTTCGGCACGCGGCGCGGGGCCCGGAAGCGCGCCGCGGCCCAGAACTGGCGGCGTTCGTTGGCCGCCGAGACCGGCGCCTCGGTTCGCCAGGCGGCCCAGTTCGACACCAGCGTGTCGGCGGGCTCGCTCGGGTGGCGGCTGGTCAGCGCCAGGACCAGGCGCTCGCGCTCCGCAGCGCTGCGCTCGCGCCGGATGGCAAGCAAGCGGGGCAGGCTGCGCCAGCGCAGCCGCTCGTGCCAGCGGCCCGGGGTGCGCGTGCTGGTGTTGACGAGGACGATGGCGGTGCACTCGCCCGGATGGCAGGCCGCCCAGTCGATCGCGACCATGCCGCCGAGCGACAGCCCGAGCAGAGCGTAGGGCGGGGCCGCGCCGCGCGCACGCAGCTGCTCGCGGAAAGCCACGACCATGGCCGCCACCGAGGCCGGGCTCTGCGCCGTGCTCAGCACGCCGTTGCCGGGCAGGTCGAGAGTCAGCACCGACTCGGCGCCGGTTCGCCATTTCAGCAAGCCGGGAAAGCCCCCCCAGTGCCGGCTCTCGCGCGACAGGCCGCGCAACAGGACCCAGGTCGTCATCGCCGCGGCGTTCCGTACCAGCGCGCCAGGGCGCGCAGGCGCTGCCGCTCCCGTTCGCCGCCGAGCGGGATCCAGCCCTCGTAGTTGGCCGCCGCCCGGATCAGGAACTCGAGCCATGCCATGTGGCTGCGCAGGACGCGTCGCTGCCGGTGTGCGACGAGCGGGTTGAAGATGCCGGCGCGGCTGAACAGCTGGCGCGGATTCTTCCGGATCCACAGCCAGGAGCCAAGCTCGAGCGTCAGCGGCAGGAACGTGCCCGTCGTGGTGTCGTTCGTGGCCGTCAGGTAGAGGTGGTCCCAGAGATCGCCGTGCGCCAGGTACTGCCGGCTCTGCGGCTCGAGCACGTAGCGGTGGTGCGAATGGCTGTGCTCGAAGATGTCGCTCAGCGACTGCACTTCGGGCAGATCCCTGATCGGCCGCTTCGTGTGCGCGAACGGGAACCAGATCCGGTCCGTCGTGCCGAAACCGGAGTGGCAATCGAGGGCGACGCTGAAGGGTCGGCCCAGGAGCTCGGTGCGGACGACGTCGCACAGAGCCTGGCTCTCGGCTTCCATCGCGCCCCGGTCCGGGCCGCGATACCACGGCAGGCGCGCGCTCAGGCGCTGGCCACCGACCAGGAAGGGGACGGACTCTGCCGACTCCACCGGCGCATTGCGCATGAGGTCGACGCCGTTCGGGTTGGCGCGCGTGCCGCGCTGCAGGCCGCCGGGATTGACGAGCGGCATGAAGACCAGGCGCACGCGCCGGAGTTGCGCCGCCAGGTCGCGGTCCCAGCGCAGCCGTCGCACGATGCTGCGCAGGAACGTGGTCACGACCTCCACGCCGATGCGCTCGAGGCCGTGCACCCCGGCGAAGAATCCGACCGCCGGCAGGCGCTTGTCGGGATTGCCGAGGCAGATGACGTGCACCGGCAGCACGCGATGGCCGCAGCGGATCTCGCTGACGACGCGATGCTCCAGCGTGCCGCGACCCTCGGTCAGGATGTCGTCGAGCTCGCCCAGGTCGGCCGGGTCGTGACTCAGTGCCGTGGGGTCGACCGCGTGTCGCGCCGGTGGCAACGGGACAACGCCAGCCATTCCGGCAGGCCGCGCAGAACGGCGAGGGCGATGAGGAGCTGGGTCCGGGCGATGGAGAGCATGGCGGCTGGAGGGAGCCGGGCCATGGTGGCGCCGCTCCGTGACACCTTGGTGTCAGGCGCCGTTCATCGGCCTGTCATCGCCGGGGGGCACTATGCGTGCCTGCTGTACGCCGAGATCTTCAAGCAGCTCGAAGCCGTCCGCTCGAACATGGACCGGGACATTCCGTGGGCGTCGATGAACGCCATCACTTAGTGGGCGGCCCTGCCCGCCACCGAGATGTTCCTGCGCGACCGTGCAGCTCGGCCTCGGTGGGCACCAGGTCGGGCCGGGAAAACAAGGTCGTCGACCGCATCCTGCACAACCTGAGCCTGCTGCTCGAGCGCAGCTTAGCCAGCGTCCAGGAGCTGAACCGCTACCGCAAGGAGGTCACGGCCCGGGTCGCCGCGGCAAAGCGCGCGACCGCGGCCCGAGGCTTGCCGCCGGACCGCCGACGATGCCGCGCTCCTTCAGCGCCTGGATCTGCTGCGCGCTGAGACCGATCTCGTGCAGGACGGCATTGGTGTCGCGGCCTAAGGCGGGCGCGTTTTGGCGCTGGCTGCCCGGCGTCAGCGAGAGCTTCGGCACGATGCCAGGAACGGCGAGCGTGCTGCCGTCCTCGAGGCGAATCTCCTGGAGCATGCCGCGCGCCGCGTAGTGCGGGTCGGCGGCGATGTCGGCGATCGTGTAGATGCGGCTGGCCGGCACCGAGGCCTGGGCCAGCGCGGCGACCACCGTGTCGACCGGCCGCTGCGCCGTCCACGCGCCGATCGCCGCGTCGAGCTCGCCGACGCGGGCGACGCGGCCGGCGTTGTCGGCCAGCGCGGGATCGTTGCCGAGGTCGTCGCGGCCGATCAGCGTCATCAGGCGGCGGAAGATGCTGTCCCCGTTGCCGGCGACGAGCGCATAGCTGCCGTCGCTGCAGAGGTAGGCGTTGGTCGGCGCGATGCCGGGCAGGGCGCTGCCGCCCGGCCCGCGGACGGCGCCGAACGCGCTGTACTCGGGCAGCAGGCTTTCCATGCAGTTGAACACCGCCTCGTACAGGGCGACGTCGACGATCTGGCCCTGGCCGGTGGCGTGCCGGTGCTGCAGGGCGAGCAGGATGCCGATGACGCCGTGCAGGGCGGCGAGCGTGTCGCCGATGCTGACGCCCACGCGGACCGGCACGCGCCCGGGCTCTGCGGTCAGGTGGCGCAGCCCGCCCATCGCCTCGGCGACGACGCCGAAGCCGGGCCGGTTCCGGTACGGCCCGGTCTGGCCGTAGCCGCTGAGGCGCAGCACGACGAGGCGCGGGTTGGCGGCGAGCAGCGCCGCGGGCGCCAGGCCCCAGCCCTCGAGCGCGCCGGGGCGGAAGTTCTCTATCAGCACGTCGGCCTCGCCGGCCAGGGTGCGGACGATCGCCTGCCCTTCGGGGTCGCGCAGGTCGAGCGCGAGCGAACGCTTGTTGCGCGACTGCACCTGCCACCAGACGGAGGTGCCATCCTTCAGGAGGCGCCACTTGCGCAGCGGGTCGCCGGCGCCGGGCGCCTCGACCTTGATCACCTCGGCACCGAACTCGCCCAGCGTCTTGGCGGCGAAGGGGCCGGCGATAAGCTGGCCGAGCTCGAGGACCTTCAGGCCCTGCAGCGCGTGGCGGGCAGGGGCAGCGCTGGCGGGCGTGTCGGCGGCGGTCTTGTCGGGCATGCGGGGAGTCTCGGGTCGGCGTGGCCTGGCGTCAAATGCCGCCCCGCAGGCGAGACGCCCGCGCTCAGACCCTGATCACGCCGCCCTTGAGGGACCAGAGGATCGCCAGCACGTCGCTTCGTGTCGCGGCATCGACGTCGTTCGTCTCGAGCGCAGTCATCGCGTCGTCGACGACGCTGACGAATTCCTGCTCGCTGATGTTCATGCCCTTGTGCGTCCCGAGCATGTCCTTGCCGGTGTAGGTCTCCGGGCCGCCGGCGCCGGCGCAGAAGAACTCGATGACGCGCTGCTCGACCTTGGCCATGTCGCTGGCGGCGTAGCGGGCATTGACGATCGGGTTGGCCAGATGGTTCTGGATCAGAGTGCGGGTGATGCGGGTGATGCCCTCTCGACGGCCCAGCCGGTCGTAGAGGGAGGTCGTGGTGGTGGTGCTCATCGGTTGCGTTCCTAGTGGAGGGTTTCTTCGCGTCAAGGCGTGGTCCGGCGCAGCAAGCGCAGCCACGACGCGTACTCGATCGCCGCCGGGCCCATGGCCGGGTCGGAGAAATCATCGGCAAGGGTGCGCAGGGCTCGGGCGACGCGTTGCGGCCGGCTCGGCGGGAGGCCGGGAGGCTGCGGCATCGAAAGCGGCGCGGACGGGCCGTCGCGCCCGGCGGTGGAAGGGGGTCGATCAGATGACATGGCAGCTCCTGGGTGGTGCGACCGGAGGATCCGGACGGGCGCACGATGCCGGCGCCGCGTTCCTCGAATGTTCCTGGGTCAGCCAGGGGTTGCCCGGGATTGGATAGGCCGATCACACTGGCGGCATGGCACCCACCCGTCTTGATCCGTCCGGCGCGCCGCTGCCGATGCTCGAAGTGCAGCTCCTGGGCCGTTTCGCCGTGCGCGTCGATGGCGTCGAGCTCGTTTCCGAGCGCTGGCCCAGCCTGCGCGCCGCCCACCTCGTGCAGCTGCTGAGCCTGCAGCCGCGCCGGCGCCTCACCCGCGACCAGGTCGTGGACGCCCTGTGGCCCCGCCTCGAGCCCGAGGCGGGCAGCGCCAACCTGCGCAAGGCCTTGCACCATGCCCGACAGGCGCTGGGCCGCCACGACGCGCTGGTGATGCAGACGGGCGAAGTCCTGCTGTGGCCGGGCCGCGACGTGGTCATCGACATCGAGGACTTCGAGCGCGACGCGACCGCCGCGCTCGCCCGGCGCGACGCTGCCGCTTGTGCCGAGGCGGCCCGGACCTACGGCGGCGATCTGCTGCCCGGATCGCGCTACGAGGCCTGGTCCGAATCGATGCGCGAGCGCCTGCATTCGCGTCACCTCGAGCTGCTGCGGGTCGCCGGTCAGTGGGACAAGGTGGCGCGGCTCGAGCCGACGGACGAGCCCGCGCATCGCGCCCTGATGCAACGCGAGCTCGAGGCGGGCAATCGCGCCGCGGCGCTGCGCTGGTACGCCCATCTGCGCGAGGCGCTGCAGGAGTCGCTGGGCGTCGCGCCCGACCGGCAGACCGACGCGCTCTACGAGCGCTGCGTGGCCGGCCTTCACTCCGCCGGGCCGGCGTTCGTGGGCCGGGCGATGCCGATCGCGCAGATGATGGCCTGGCTGGGCCTCGGGCCTGCCGAGCGTCCGGGCGGCATCGTGCTGCGCGGGCCCGGCGGCATCGGCAAGACCGCGCTCGGCCGCGAGATTGGCGAACAGGCGCGGGCGCGCGGCTGGAGCGTGGTGCGCGTGCAGGCCGGCGCTGCCGGTCGGGCCTATGCCACCGCGACCGCTCTCGCCGAGCGCGTGTTGCTGGCGGACCGCGCCGTCCTCGACCGAATCGGCGACAGCGCGCGCAACGTGCTGGCCCTGCTCAGCCCGCTGGCGGCGCCCGGCCAGCCCTTGGCCGGCCCGCTCGGCCGGCACCAGGTCGTCGGCGCGGTGCGGCGCCTGCTCGTCGCCTCGGCCGGCGGCGCCGACGTCCTGCTGCACGTCGACGACGCCCACTTCGCCGACGACGCCGATGTCGACGTGCTCATGCAGCTCGCGATGACCGCCGCGCCCGTCTGCGTGCTGCTGGGCATGCGGCCGGCGCAGCCGGGCACGGCGCTGGCCGGCGGCATCGCCCGGCTGCAAGGCGCCGGTGCGCTGCACGTGCTCGACGTCGAGCCGATGGACGACGACGAATGCCGTCGTCTCGTGCGCCGCGCCGCGATGGCGCCGCTGGACGACGCGACCGTCGCCCGCATTGCCGGCGCGGCGCAGGGCAGCCCGTTCGCCGCCATCGAGCTCGCGCGTTGTGCCGCATCTGCCGGCGACGCGCGCCTGCCCACGAGCACCGCCGAAGCCGTGCTGGCCCGCCTGTGCGACGTCGCCGACGAGTCCTTGGCCCTCCTGAAGTGGCTGGCCCTGTGCGGCGACAGCTTCGACCTGGCGACCATCGAGGCCCTGGCCGGTGCGGCGCAGGCCTCGGCGATGCTCGCACTCGATGCGTCGCTGACGCAGGGCGTCATCGTGCCCGCGGGCAGCCGCTATCGTTTCCGGCACGACCTGGTTCGCCAGGCGCTCGCCGACCAGGTGCCGGCGCATCGACGCAGCCAGATGCACCGCCGCATCGCCGAGCTCCTCGCCGAGCAGGAGGCGGCGCCCGCGGACATCGCAAGGCACTGGCAGGCCGGCGGCAAGCCGCGCGAAGCGGTCCCCTGGCAGCTCGCGGCGGCGCGCGACGCCTTCCGGCTGGCCGCATTCAGCGACGCCTTGCGGCACGTCGAGCCGCTGCTCGTCGTGGACCCGGGCCATGCCGAGGCCTTGCGCCTTCGCGCCGAGTCGCTCGACGCGCTCGGCGATCCGGCAGCGCTCGTCGCCTACCGCCTCGCCGCCGACGCCGCCGGCGAGCCGACTTCGCACGACCTGCTGGCCAAGGCCGCGCTGGCGCAGGTGAAGCAGGGCGATCCGAAAGGAGCGCTCGTGCTGCTGGCGGGCCTGCGCCCGAGCAGCATCGAGGGCAAGCTCTGCGAGGCGCTCGCCTACAGCGGCTCCGCCGCCCTCGGTGCCGCCGATCCGGCGATCGGCACGGCGAAGGCGGCCGTGGCGCGCCGGCTCGCCCTGCAGTCAGGCGATACGGCCTCGATCGTGGTCGCCTCGTGGGCCCAGGCCGCCGCCGCGCACGCACGGGGCGAGCTGCATCAGAGCGTCTGGGCCGACCTGCAGGAGACCACGCATGTGCCGCACCTCGCGGTGCGGGTGTTCGACGGGCACCTGTGCATCACGCAGCGCTTCCTCTACGGCGCCCGGCCGTACGCCGACGTGATCGCCTTCGCCGACTCGATCGCCACGGAGGCGAAGCGGCTCGGCGCGGCGCGCGGGCATGCGTTCGGCACGACGCTTCGGGGCGAGGCCGAGTGGCTCAACGGCGACCTGGCGTCGGCGCGCCAGCATCTGCGCGAGGGCGCCCGCCTGCATCGTGCGATCGGCGGTGCCGTCGGCGAGGCCTTGTCGCTGCAGCGGCTTGCCGAGCTGGCGCTGCACGAAGGCCGGAGAGAGGAGGCGCGCACGCTGATCGACGAAGCCCTCGACCTCGCCCGCCAGACCGACATCGGCTTTCACCTGCTCGACCGCATCTACGGCACCCGCATCACCCTGCATGCGCACGAGCCCGAAGCCGCCCTGCACGTGATGCAGGATGCCGCGGCGTCGGTGCGCGGCCCGCTCGAGACCTGCCCGGGTTGCCGGATCACCTTCGCCGTGCCCGCTGCGATTGCCGCGGCTCGCGCCGGCGAGGTCGAACTCGCCGAACAGCACGAGACGCAGTGCGCGTACCTGGCCAACGTCGTGATGCGCTTGCCCGCGTGGTACGCGGCGCACGACGAGGTGCGGGGGCACATCGCCGCGGCCAAAGGAGCCGCGGCCGAGGAGACCGCGGCGCACTTCGCGGCCGCCGTCGCGCGCTTTCGCGGCGCCGGGCATCCGGTCGATGCAGCGCGCTGCGAGCGGCTCTCCGTGCAGGCCGCTTCCGGCAGGAGCGCCGGCGCGACGGTCTGAGGCGTGCCCGCAGCCGCGGCGCTCGCCCGCTGTGGCGACTTAGCGCAGGTCCCTGCGCGCCTCGAAGCCGGTCGCGGGGAAGTCGGTGAACAC
>NZ_JANODC010000166.1:0-5534 GCF_031412495.1 Rhizobacter sp.
GAAGGGCGACCGCGGCCAGGATGGCGATGATGGCCACCGTGATCATGACCTCGATGAGGGTGAAGCCCCGTTGTGTACGCATGTCGATCCCTTTGCGGTAAAGAAGTGTAGGGACGGGGTCCCCCCGGGCGAGCGCTGGACGACGAACGGAGCTTTGCCGGCCGCGAACGGTGCGCGCCGGCCCCGGGCCGGCAACTTTCGCCGGCCCGCGCCGGGTCTCAGCCGCCTTCGCTCAGCTGCAGGCCTGTACCCACTTGCCGGAGAAAGTCTGCCCGAGCTTGAGGGGTTTCGCCCCCTTTTTCTGCTGTTCGACCTCGGCCCGGCCGACGTAGCTGTCGGCCGACAGCGACAGCTTGCCGCTGCCTTTCTGGGTGCCGTCCGCGGACTTGCACGAGATGACCCAGGCCAGGGTCGCCCCCTCGCGCTTGACGTCCTGGTTCTCGCATTGCATCCCGGGTTCGCGCTGCGGCGGGATCATGCGCTGCGGATTGCCGGCGTCGGCCGCGGTGACGCAGCTGCGCGCGACGATCGAGCGGCGCGAGTTCGCGCTGGCGTTCTCGATGACGGTGGTGGTTTCCCACATTCCCGGCTTGATCGATGCGGCGGGTGCCGCGGCGGTTGCGGCGGTCTGCGCAGCCGCCGTGCCGGCAGCGACGATGGCGAGCAGGAAGGCAAGCGTTCGCGGCGTCATGGGTTCTCCGTCAGGGAGGTTGGAAAGGGACTCAGGCGGTCCGGGCTTGCCGGATGACCTCGGTGACCAGGGATGTGTCGGCGGCGCGAACGGACGCGCCACTGGCACCTTCCAGCAGCACGTAGCGCTGCTGTCCGGCGACGGCCTTCTTGTCGCCCTCCATCAGGCCGACGATCGCGGCGGCGTCGACAGCCGGTGCACGCACGGGCAGCCCGGCCCGCTCGACGATGCGCTCGAGGCGGCTGGCGCGGTCGGCGTCGATGAGGCCCATGCGCAGCGACAGCCGGGCGGCGAGCACCATGCCCAGGCCGACGGCCTCGCCGTGCAGCCAGGAGCCGTAGCCGAGGGCGGTTTCGTAGGCGTGACCGAAGGTGTGGCCGAAGTTCAGGATCGCGCGGGCGCCGGACTCGCGCTCGTCGGCCGCCACGACCGCGGCCTTGATCTCGCACGAGCGGCGGACGGCGTGCACCAGCGGCTCGGCATCCCGGGCCAGCAGGCGCGCGAGGTTCGCTTCGATCCAGTCCAGGAAGCCCGGGTCCAGCGTCGCACCGTACTTGATGACTTCGGCCAGCCCGGAAACGAACTCGCGCACCGGCAGCGTCGCCAGCGTGGCGACATCGGCCACGACCAGGCTGGGCTGGTGGAACGCGCCGATCATGTTCTTGCCGGCCGGGTGATTGATGGCCGTCTTGCCGCCGACCGAGGAATCCACCTGGGCAAGCAGGGTCGTTGGAATCTGTACGTGGGGAACGCCGCGCATGTAGCAGGCGGCGGCGAACCCGGTGATGTCGCCGACGACGCCGCCGCCGAGCGCGACCAGGGTGGTGCTGCGGTCGCAGTGCTGCGCGAGCAGCGCGTCGAAGATGCGGTTGAGCGTCTCCCAGCGCTTGGTTTCCTCGCCGTCGGGGAGGGTCACGACCGGCACCTTGCCGAACGCGGCGGCCAGCGCTCGCTGCACCCGCTCGCCGAGAAGCGGGCCGACGACTTCGTTCGTGACGAGCATGGCGCCGCGGCCCGCCGGGAGCGACGCGAACGTTCCGGGGTCGTCCAGCAGGCCGCTGCCGATCAGGACCGTGTAGCTGCGCTGGCCCAGGTCGACCGGGACACGCTGCGCCGGGGAGGCTCGCTCAGCTGTCATGGGCGTCCTCGTCTGGCTGGGGGACGGGATCGCCCGGGCGGAGGCGCATCACGATGTCGTCCACCACCGCCGAGAGCGGCGGCCGGCCGGTCTCGACCCGGAAGGCCGCCACTTCGGTGTACAGCGGGTGTCGCTCGTCGTAGAGCGACTGGAGCCGCGCCCGCGGATCGCTGACGCGCAGCAGCGGACGCCGGTTGTTCCGCCTCACGCGCCGCCAGAGCTCGTCGAGCGTCGCATGCAGGTAGATGGGAATCGTGCGCTCGCGCAGGAGAGTACGGTTGGCCGCGCGCAGGATGCTGCCGCCGCCGGTGGCGATGACGCCCGTCCCGCTTTCGATCAGCTCGCTGAGCACGTCCGCCTCCAGGTCACGGAATGCGGCTTCCCCCTCGCGTTCGAACAGGGTGCCGATGGCGCACCCGGCCCGATGCTCGATGGCCAGGTCGCAATCGGCGAAGGACACGCCGAGGCGCTGGGCGAGGAGCTTGCCGACGGTGGATTTTCCACCGCCCGGCATGCCGATCAATGCAAGGACGGTCGGCGCGCCCTTCAGCGTGGGTTCTGGCAAGGCGCCACGTTCGTCACGAACAGGCCATCCGGGTAGGTGACGTCCTCGTTGAAGATCGCCACACCGTACGGGCTGACGATGAATGCGGGCGCTGCCGCGGCCGAGATCGCATCGATGGGAACCGGCAGGATCTCGGTCCACGTCGCGCGCCCTTCGGTCCCCGACACACCGGTGGCGGCGATCAGGATCTTGACTCTGAGCCACGAGCCGACGTTCTGCGGATACTCGATCACCACCTTGGCGGCACCGTTGTCATCGGTCTTGCCGTTGCCGACGATGCTGATGGCCACGTCCGACTTGCGCGGCTCGAGGGCGGCGTTGCGATTGATGTCCTCGCCCGACTCATTGACCGCATTGCGGTTTATGTCCTCGTTGAAGCACTCGATGCCCGGGTGCGCGGCGTTCTGCGGCGGAGTGGTGTTGGGGTTGACGACGTAGCCCTTGAACCACGTCGCACCGCGTACGTACTGTCCCTTGTAGTAGCGCTCCAGATCGATCGACGGAACGATGTCGACGTTGCCCTTCGCGCGACCGGACGCATCGACGACCAGGACCACGAACTCGCGCCTGTACGTGAGGTTGCTGGGGCCGCTGATGATGACGTTGTTGCTGCCGATGCTGACCGACAGCGGTTCCGCGGCGACGGTGATCGTCGTAGTGGCGCTGAGCGGTGCGGTCGGGGTGCACGTCGCGAAATCGATGGCGCTGTAGCAGGCCCGAATGATGACGCCGTTGGTCGGGCTGGACCGCGCTCCCGGCACGAAGGCCGTGGTGGCGATGCCGCTGGCATCCGAATAGACCAGGTTGTCGGCCGTGGAGAAGCTGCCGTCCGGCAACAGGTTGCCGGCCAGGTCCTCGGCCCTGAAGCGGACCCGCACGTTCCTGATCGGCAGGTTGTTCAGGCCGACGAAGAGGGCGCGGACCTCGGTGCGGTTGTTCGTCGTCGCCGTGTTGGTGGAGACCACGCTCGGGTTGGCGGACACCGATGCCGACTGGATCGTGCCCACGGCCGAGGGCGGCGAGCTGCCGCTCGACTGCACCGTCACCGTCTGGGTGTTCGACACGCCACCGGCCGTGGCCGTGACATCGAGCGGCCCGGTGGCCGCGGGTGCCGTGTAGGCATACGAGTACTCGCCGTTGACGCCGGTCGTGCCGGTCGTGGTGCCGAGCGAGCCGGCGACAATCGTGATCGTCTGTCCGATCATGGCCGCGCCGTTGGCGTTGACGAGTCGGAAATCGACCTTGTTGCCGGTGCTGCCCGGCGCGACGATGGCCGGAATCGTCGTTCCGCTCAAGGCGGCGCCCGTCACGGCGAAGGGCGCGCTCGCCGACAGCGAGCCGCTGGTTGCGCGGACCGTGATGACGCGGTTGGACGGATCGGCACCGATCGAAACGACCGCCGTCGACTGGCCGTTGGTCCCGGTGGTGGCGGTCGACTGGGTGAAGGTCGCGCCGTTGTCGACCGAGAAGGTGATGGGGATGCCGCTGAGCGCCTGTCCCGCCGACGTCGCCGCGGTCGCCGTTGCCGTCACGGTGGCCGCGCCGCTGTTGTTGATGCTCGTCGCGTTGAGCAGCAGGGTAAGGCGGGCGGCCGTCGGGTCGGAACCGCCGTTCGGATCACCGGTGAACGGCGAGGTTCCGGCATCGCCGCCACCGCCACCGCAGGACGCGAGCAGGGCCGCGGTCAGCAATCCGAGAAGAATGTTCAGCGTCTTGTTCATACGGCAGCTCAGGCAATCCTTCGGTCTTGGCCTCAGCGGGCCGCGGTGCGGTCGGTGACGATCTTCGGGGTCAGGAAGATCAGCAGCTCGGTCTTGTTGGATGAGATGGTTCGCGTCTTGAACAGGTTGCCGAGGTAGGGAACGTCGCCCAGGAACGGCACCTTGGTGATGTCCTCGCGATCGTTCTGCTCGAAGATGCCGCCGATCACGACGGTGCCTCCGTTCTCGACCAGCACCTGCGTCTTCACGTGCTTGGTGTTGATCGCGAAACCTGCCGCGGTGGCGCGGCCGACGCTGTCCTTGGTGACATCGACGTCGAGGATCACGTTGCCTTCGGGCGTGACCTGCGGCGTGACCTCGAGCTTGAGGTTGGCCTTGCGGAACTGCAGCGACGTCGCGCCGCTGGAAGTGGCGACCTGGTACGGCAGTTCCTCGCCCTGCTCGATCAGCGCCTTCTGCTGGTCGGCGGTGACGACGCGCGGGCTGGACACGACCTTGCCCTTGCCGTCCGCTTCGAGCGCCGAGATCTCGAGGTTCAGGAAGCGGTTGGCCGAAGCGCCGAAGAGGGACAGCGCGAAGGTCGCCGGGTCGAAACCGTTCTGGCCCGTTGCCGGGAGGTTCAGGAAATTGGTGTCGCTGAACGTCACCCCGCTTCCGCCGGTCTGCAGCGTCTGCGAGCCCACGGCGTTCAGGTTGCCGCCGACCGTGACGCGGGTGTCACCGGCCACGCCGTAGCCCGGCAGGCCACCGCGGACGCCGCGCAGGTCGGCAGCGCCCAGGCGAACGCCGAGGGACCTCCCGAAGCTGTCGTCGGCGATGACGATCCTCGACTCGATAAGCACCTGGCGGACCGGGATGTCGATCTTGGCGATGAGAGCCTGAATCTCCTCGAGCTTGGACGGGATGTCGCTGACGAACAGCTGGTTGGTCCGCGTCTCGAAGACCACGCTGCCGCGCGGCGAGAGGATCCGCGTCGCGGTGCCCGAACTGGAGCCGCCGCCGGTCGACTGTCCCGTCAGCCCGTTGGCGATGTCCTGCGCCTTCGCGTAGTTCAGCTGGAAGGACTGCGTGCGAACCGGCTCGAGCGCGGCGATCTGCTGCTTGGCCTCGAGTTCGATCTTCTCCTTGGCGTTGAGCTCGTCCTTGGGCGCGATGAGGATCACGTTGCCCGACTTGCGCAGCCCGAGGTTCTTCGCCTGCAGGATGATGTCGAGCGCCTGGTCCCAGGGCACGTCTTTCAGTCGCAGGGTGACGTTGCCCGTCACCGTGTCGCTGGTCACGACGTTGAAGTTGGTGAAGTCGGCGATGACCTGCAGCAGGGCCCGCACTTCGATGTTCTGGAAGTTGAGCGAGAGCTTCTCGCCCGCGTAGCCTGCCCCCTGGACGAGCTTGTTGGGGTCGACCTTCTGGGCCCGGACC
>NZ_JANODC010000167.1:0-2372 GCF_031412495.1 Rhizobacter sp.
CTGCCGCGCGACGCCAGCGCCCAGCCGGTGCCCAGTAGCAGCGGCAGCGTGTACAGCGGGTCGATGATGAAGACGCTGCCGACGCCGAAGGGATGGTCTGTGAACGGCAGCGCGAGCTGCGTGCCGTAGACCGTCATCGCATCGAGCAGCGGGTGGGTGACGAGGGCCAGCCAGAGGGCCAGCCACCAGCGCCGCCAGAGCGCCCACTCGCCATGCAGCCGCGCCACGCAGGCGGCGAAAGGCAGCGACAGCAGCGTCAGCCAGAACAGCGCGTGGCTCTCGGCGCGGTGCAGCACCATGTTGCGGATCGGGTCGCCGTGGTCGACGAGCACGTCGAGATCCGGGAGCGTGCCGGCGACCGCGCCCCAGGCCGCGGCTTTCCAGATGGCGGTGCGCCGGCCCATGACGGCCACCCCGACCGCGGCGCCGAGCGTCAGCTGGGTGAGCGAGTCCATGGACGGCGCAGGCCGGCTCGTGCTTCAGCGTCCGCCCGTCACCTCGACGATCGACCCCGTGGTGTAGCTCGACCCGTCGGACAGCAGCCAGACGATCGCCTCGGCGACCTCCGCGGCCGAGCCGGCGCGCTGCATCGGCAGCAGCGGCAGCATCTGCCGGACGCGGTCGGGCGTGCCGCCGGAGGCGTGGATGTCGGTCTCGATGATGCCGGGCCGGACGGCGTTGACGCGGATGCCTTCGGCCGCGACTTCCTTGGCCAGGCCGATGGTGAAGCTCTCGATCGCCCCCTTGGCGGCGGCGTAGTCGACGTACTGGCCGCCGGCGCCGAGCTTGGCCGCCGCCGACGACAGGTTGACGATGGCGCCGCCCTGGCCCGGCCGCGCCGCCTTCATGCTCATGCGCCGGATCGCCTCGCGCGCGCAGTAGAAGCTGCCGAAGACGTTGATCGCGAACATCCGCTGCAGACGCTCGACGCTCATCGCCTCGACCCGCGACGGCTGGTCGACGACGCCGGCGTTGTTGACCAGCCCGGCGAGCGGCGGCAGCTCGGCGTCGATGCGCGAAAACATCGCCGTGACCTCGTCGTCCCGGCCCACGTCGGCGCGGATGGCGAGGGCCCGGCCGCCCTCGGCGACGATCGCGGCGACGACCGCGTCGGCCGCCGCGGCGTCGCGCGCGTAGTTGACTGCCACGGCCCAGCCGCGCCGTGCGGCAAGCAGGCACGTCGCTGCGCCGATGCCGCGGCTGCCGCCGGTGACCAGGATCGTGCCCGTGCCGGCACCGGGCGCGGCCTTGCTTTCACTCTTCATCGTCGGGACCTCCTCGTGGCTCGATGTCGGAACCGCTCCGCTCCCTGGCCTTGCGGTCGAGGATGGCCTGCATCGGCGCCAGGCCCTGCACGAACTGGTCGACGGGGACGGGGGTCGCGGCGCGCAGCTGCGGCGGGAACAGGTGGTTCATGTAGAGCTCTTCGCCAGGGCGGCCGGTGCGCTGCACGTTGAACCAGATCGACAGCGCGACGGCGGTGAGGAAGCCGGTCGCGGTGACCGCGCGCATCAGCCGCTGGCGACCGGGCTCGACGGCAAGCAGGTGGAAATAGATGGCGGCGGCGACCGTGGCGTAGACGGCAATGAAGCTGAAGTCGGCGATCCACGGCCACGACAGCGAGAAGGCGACCAGCGGCGGCAGCACCGAGAGGACCAGCGTCACCAGGGTCGCGATCACGAACACGCGCACGTGCCAGGCGAAGTGGCTCTGCCGGCTGACCGTCTTCGAGAGCAGGGCCCACAGGCCGCACCACATCGCGCCGGCGAGGATGGTGGTCAGGAGCACCGTGCCGGCGGTGCGGCCGAGCGTGTCGGGGTCGGTGTCGATCCAGGTGTTGAAGAGCACGGCGGCGAGCACGGCGATGCCGAGGCCGAACGTCGGCAGCCAGTGCTGCTCGCGCCCGACCGCCGCCGCCATCGCCAGTTCGGGCGCGAGCGCGTGCCCGGGCAGGCGCAGGCGCAGGTGGCTGCGGCCGAGGTGCAGGTCGAGGTCGCGGCCGCCGTCGGCGATGCGCTGCGACGTGCCGCCGTCGACGCGCTCCCGCCCGACCGAGAGGCCGTTGCGGGTGTCGCCGGCCGTGACGACGATCGCGCCCGCCCGCCCGGCGGGACCCTCGGCGACATCGATCGTGGCGTGGTGCGGCGCGACGTGCGGCTCGCTGACGACGGCGTCGTTGTCGAGGGCGCGGCCGATCGAGAACGGCCAGCGCTCGACCCGCCACGCCTGGCGGACCATGCCGTCGCGGTCGACCGCCTCGAGCAGCGCCAGCGGGACCGCGCGCGCACCGGCGCGCTCGCCTACTTCGTCCATCGGTAGGCGTCGAGGTAGTGGCGGGCGAGGCGCTGGGCGTTGGCGAAGCTCACGCCCTG
>NZ_JANODC010000168.1:0-3340 GCF_031412495.1 Rhizobacter sp.
CGTGATCACGCCGCTGCCGGGCGCGACGCCGCTGGTGCCCGGCTCGTGCACGCTGCCCTTCCCGGGCATCGATGCGGCGGTCGTCGACGAGCAGGGCAACGAGCTGCCGAACGGCAAGGGCGGCATCCTCGTGATCAGGAAGCCCTGGCCGAGCATGATCCGCACGATCTGGGGCGACGACGAGCGCTTCGTCAGGAGCTACTACCCGGCCGACTTCCAGGGCCGCTACTACCTCGCCGGCGACGGCGCGATCCGCGACGAGAAAACCGGCTACTTCACGATCACGGGCCGCATCGACGACGTCCTCAACGTCAGCGGCCACCGCATGGGCACGATGGAGATCGAGTCGGCGCTGGTGGCGCACACGGCCCTCGTCGCCGAGGCGGCCGTGGTGGGCCGCCCCGACGAGACCACCGGCGAGGCGATCTGCGCCTTCGTCGTCCTGAAGCGGCCGCGGCCGACCGGCGAGGAGGCGAAGAAGATCGCCACCGAGCTGCGCAACTGGGTCGCCAAGGAGATCGGGCCGATCGCCAAGCCGAAGGACATCCGCTTCGGCGACAACCTGCCGAAGACGCGCAGCGGCAAGATCATGCGGCGGTTGCTCCGGTCGGTCGCGAATGGCGAAAAGATCACGCAGGACACGTCCACCCTGGAGAACCCTGCCATCCTGGAGCAGCTCTCCGAGAAGAACTGACGCTCGGCGGCCACTAAACTAGGTGGCCGTCATGCCAAAGCTGCGCGAGATCCCATCCCGAGCCCGGCGGTGCCGCTGCGGCCGCGTCATCGCAGCCGCACTCGTCGCCTGCGTGATGCCCGCGGCGGCGGCACTGAACGTGGCAGCAAGCTCGCTGGCCGACCTCTCCCTCGAGCAGTTGCGCGAGGTCGTGGTCTCCACGGTGTCGCGGGCCGACGAGCGGCTCGACCGCACCGCCGCCGCGGTCTACGTGATCAGCGCCGAGGACATCCGCCGCTCCGGGGTCATCACCCTGCCCGAGGCGCTGCGGCTGGCGCCGATGCTCGACGTCGCCCGGGCCGATGCCAACCAGTACGCGATCAACGCCCGCGGCTTCAACAACGTCCTGGCGAACAAGATGCTCGTCCTCATGGACGGGCGGCCTGTGTACTCGCCGCTGTTTTCGGGCGTGTTCTGGGAAGCCCAGGACCTGGCGCTCACCGACGTCGAGCGGATCGAGGTGATCACCGGCCCCAGCACGGCGCTCTGGGGCGCCAACGCCGTCAACGGCCTGATCCACGTCATCACCCGCAGCGCGGCGGCGAGCCAGGGCCTGGCGATTCGCGCCACCGGCGGCAACCGCGAACGCGGCGCGGCGCTCCGCTACGGGACGAGCCTCGGCGAGAAGGGGCACGTCCGTGCCTATGCGAAGACATATGGCCGGAGCGAGACGCACCGCGCGAACGGCAGCCCGGTGCAGGACGCGGCGCACGGGATGCAGTTCGGCTTTCGCGCTGACTGGCAGGGCAGGAACGAGCTGCTGACGCTGCAGGGCGACGGCTACCAGGGCGAGATCGACCAGCCGGGGGGCTCGCGCAAGTTCTCGGGAGGCCATGTCCTCGCCCGCTGGGAGCGAAGCTTCGAACACGGCGGCGACGCCAGCCTGCAGGCGTTCGTCGAGCGCACCGAACGGGACCATCGGCAGGTTTTTGCCCAGAAGCTCGACACCGTCGACGTGGTCGGCCAGTACGGCCTCAGCGTCGGCGCCGGACACCGGCTGCTGGTCGGCGCCGGCTGGCGCCATTCGCGCGACGACGTGCGCAATTCCGCCGCCCTGGCCTTCCTGCCGGCGTCGCGCAAGCTCGACTGGAGGCGCCTCTTCGTGCAGGACCGCTGGACGCCCATCGACGGCCTGACTGCCACCGTGGCGACCAGCTTCGAGCACAACCCGTGGACGGGCACGGAGGTGCTGCCGAGCCTTCGCCTGGCCTGGGACGCGAGCGACGACACGACCATCTGGGGCTCGGCGTCGCGCGCGGTCCGGGCGCCATCGCGGATCGACCGCGAGTTCGTGCAGCCGGGGCAGCCGCCGTACGTCGTCGCCGGCGGGCCGAACTTCAAGTCCGAGATCGCCAACGTCTTCGAGCTGGGCGTTCGCTCGCAGGCGCTGCAGACGTTCTCGTACTCGCTGACCCTGTTCCAGCACGACTTCAAGCGACTGCGAAGCGTGGCGCCGACGCCGGCCGGCCTGCAGTTCGAGAACGGCTTCGAGGGCAGGACGCGCGGTCTCGAAGGATGGGGCCGCTGGCGCGCCGCTGAGAACTGGCGCATCGACGCCGGCCTGACGCTGCTCAGGCAGGACATCGGCCTGCGGCCCGGCGCCACCGACGCGCGCGGTTTACAGACCCTCGGCAACGACCCGCGCTACTGGGGCACGGTGCGCTCGTCCGTCGACCTGACAACGCGCCACGCCTGGGAGCTCTCGGTCCGGCGGGTCGGTGCCCGCCCCATGCCTGCCGTTCCGGCCTACACGGCGGTCGACACCCGGCTGGCCTGGGCGGTCAGCCCGAACGCGGAGCTGGCCCTGATCGTGCAGAACCTGCTCGATCGGCGCCATGCCGAGTGGGGCCCGGAAGGCACGCGAGTCGAGCTCGAGCGCGCCTTCCTCCTGCAACTGCGCTGGCGGCTGTAGGTCGCCGATGCTGCCCCTCTCACCTTCCCGCCGCCAGGCGACCGGCTGGCTGCTGCACGCGGCCTGCGGCCTGATCCTGCTTGCCGGCTTGCAGCCCGCGAATGCGCAGCAGGCCACCGATTCGAGCGTGAAGGCGGCCTACCTCTACAACTTCCTGCCGTACGTGGACTGGCCGTCGTCGGCACTGACCGCCGCCGAGGGGCCGCTGGTGGTGGGCATCGTCGGTGCGGAGGCCGTCCGCACCGAGCTGCAGACGGTGGTGGCCGGCCGGCAGGTGCACGGGCGTCCGGTCACCGTGCGCCCCATCGGCGAGAACGATCCGCTCGACGGGCTGCATGCCATCTTCGTAGGGCGCGATGCGAACCTGCCGCGCGTGCTCGATCGAGTCCGCGGCCGACCGATCCTGGTCATCACCGACTCGGCGCAGTGGCGCGAGGCCGGGAGCATGCTCAACTTCGTCCCGGTGCAGGGCCGGATACGCTTCGAGGCCGCCCCCGCCACTGCCGAGCGGGCCGGGCTCAAGCTCGGTTCGCGGCTGCTGGCGGTGGCCGAACGCGTGCTCGCGCCATGACCGCGGCGACGGCCTCGGGAGCCCCGGCACGCCGCGGCTCGCTGCGCCTGAAGCTGATGCTGGTCGTGATGAGCTCGACCTGCGCCGCCCTGCTGCTCAGCGCCAGCGCCTTGCTGCTCTACGA